>NTKO01000015.1 GCA_002457735.1 Bacteroidetes bacterium MED-G13
TTGGGTTTGAAGAATATATCAGAAACGGAAACTTGTGTTTAATTGAATGGCCAGAAATTGCAATCAAAATGATTGATAAAGATTTTGTTCATATCAAACTTAAAGAAATTTCAAAAACTAAAAGATCTATAGAAATCAAAAGCCTATGAACTTTACCAACAGATTAATTTATTTTATATTTGGATTTTCTATTGGATTAATTTTTTTATTCTTTTTTTTTGATAGAAAAAATACTTCATTTAATTATTTACCCTCATCAAGAGTTAAAAATAATTTACTTTCTAAAAAAATAAATTTTGGAGATTATTCAAAAGATTCAGCATTAATCAAAAATATTATAAGAAATGGTCAAATAAATTTTTCAAATAGTAAAATAGGTTCAGATAATTGTAATATTTATTTCATAGGATATAAAAACAAAAAATCTTTACAAATTCAGAACTGTAAGGATAAAGCAGAAATATTAAATCTTAATTAAGGTTTACTTTTTTTTCTTCTTTCAATCTCTTTCCTAATTAAACTAAGCTCTCTGTTTGTTTGCTCAGAAATTGAAGTATTTTCTTCAATTCTTCTCATCAAATATGGGATTACCTCCTTTACTGGACCAAAAGGAATCAACTTTGCAACGTTATAGCCCTTTTTAGCTAATGAAAAAGAAATATTATCACTCATTCCATATAATTGTGAAAACCAAACTTTATCACTTGAATTTTCTATTTTTTCTATTTGCATCAGCTTTACAGCTAATAAATTACTTTTTTCATTATGTGTACCAATAAATAAGCAAAAGTCATTAATATTTTTAAAAATATATTTCAATGAATTGTTAAAAGATTCATCTGTCAAGAATTTATTTTTACAAATTGGTGACTTATAATTTAACTCTTTTGCTCTTTTGTTCTCCTTTTGCATGTAAGCTCCCCTAACCAGCTTTACCCCAATTTTAACATTACTTCCATTAAACTTTTGATGTATTTGTTTCAAATAATCTAAACGATCATTTCTGTAAGCCTGAATAGTATTATAAATAAGCGTATAATCTCTGTTATAAATTAGCATATTTTCAAACACAAGATCATCAATTGCTTTTTGAATCCAACTTTCCTCAGCATCAACAAGAACCTTCATTTGTTTTACTCTGGCAGCATCAAAAATTAGTTTAAATCTTTCTTTTATTTTATTCCACTCATTAGTGTCTTCTGATGAAACATAGCCATTTATTGATATTTTTTCAAAAAGTTTAATACTTCCCATGGAAGTTGGTTTAAATACGATGAAATCAGAAATGTCAAGTGTTTTAGATTCTTCCATGACCTTTAAACACTGCTCAAATGATTGCTCAAATTCTTCTTCATTATTATGCGCCTCTGTAGAGTAATCTAATACAGATGATAAATTATATTTATTTAATTTTATTGCAGTTTTTTTTGTTTCAGCAAAATCTGTACCAGCACAGAATTGCTGGTATATAGTTTTTTTGATGAAGTAATTGACAGGTAGATTTAAATATATCATCAACCTTAATAGCTTTCTACCAATCTTAGATAATGAGCCCATTGATAATAGTCTAAATAAATAAAATGATTTTTTTATTTCTTGATTAGATTTGTAGGAAAAAGCTATTTTTGTGTCTTTAAAGTTCAAAAAAAAAAATTTAGACATAATTTACAATATTTGTTGCAATATTTTTTTGATATAATTTAAAATGGAAAGAAAAAAAATTTTAATTAATAAAGCAAATCCAATTTTATTTGGACATAATGCATATAAACAGCTAAATAATTTAATTATTCAAAAATCATATTCTAAAATTTTAATTTTTTCAGATTTTGAAACTACAAAATATTGTTTACCGGTACTGGAATCAAAAATTAAGTCCACAATTGAATTAACTGAAACACATAATTATTCTATTAACTCTGGAGAAATAAATAAAAATCTTGATTCAGCTAAAATAATTTGGCAATTTTTAATAGAAAAAGGGTTTAAGAGAAATTCCTTAATTATAAATCTTGGAGGTGGAATGATCACTGATTTGGGTGGTTTTATTGCATCTGCATATATGAGAGGTGTTGATTTTGTTAATATACCAACTTCATTATTAGGAATGGTAGATGCTTCCATTGGAGGTAAAACAGGTATAGATTTAAAAAATATAAAAAATATAATTGGATCATTTTATTTTCCTGAAATTACAGTTATCGATACTCATTATTTAGATACACTTCCCATTAAACAATTTAAATGTGGTCTAAGTGAAATTATCAAGCATAGCTTAATTGAGGGGAAAAATGATTGGAATCGGTTAAAGGTTTTAAAAAATATAAAGGAATTAAATGAAGATATAATATATACATCAATTAAAACTAAGGTTAGAATTGTGGAACAGGATCCAAAAGAAAAAAATATTAGAAAATTTTTAAATTTTGGTCATACTATTGGACATGCTATTGAATCCTTTCTTTTAAATACCGATAGAGAGGTACTACATGGAGAAGCAGTAGCTGCTGGTATTATTATGGAATCATACTTATCAAGAAGCATATGTAATTTTGATGAAAAAAAAGTAAATGAAATAAAAAACTTTATTGATAATCATTTTGATAAAATCATTATTAAAAGCGAGGAAATTCATGAAATCATAAAAATTATGAGTTTTGATAAAAAAAACAAAGATGATACACCAAAGTTTGTATTAATGAGAAAAATAGGTATGATTGAAATTGATAAAAATGTTAGTGAAAAAGATATAGTTAAAGCTATTGAATTCTACAGCTATTAGACAATATCTCTGAAAATTGAATGCATCAATCTTTTTTTATCGTTAATACTTTCTTCCAATGAAATCATGGACTCTGTTCTGTATACACCTTCAATTTCATCAAGTTTAAAGATAATATTTTTAGCATTTGTAGTGCCTTTTGCACGTATTTTACAAAAAACATTAAATTTTCCTGTAGTTATATGAGCCACGGTTACATTAGGTATTTGCTTAATTCTTTCAACAATAAATTTGATGTTAGAGGTATCTCTTACATATAAACCTACATAAGCAATAAAAGTGTACCCTAGCTTGTCATAATCTAGTATTAAGGAAGAACCCTTAATTAAACCATGATCTTCCATTTTTTTTACGCGTACATGAACTGTACCAGCCGAAATAAGTAGTTTTTTAGCAATATCAGTAAATGGAACCCTAGTGTTTTCAATCAACATTTCAAGAATTTGATGGTCTATTTCATCAAGTTTAAACTTAGACATAACAAAAATTTTATATTACTTTCAAATATAACACCTAGTTTGATTAATTCACAATAAATATATCAAAAAATTAAAAAAAACACATATTTAATGATTTATTAATGAAATATATTTATCTATATGGGGTAAATGTGTAATATTATTTAAAAACATAAAAGATAAATACAAAAATATATACTTAACTTGTTTATTATCAATGTTATATAATTATAAATATAAAGTATTAATTTATGTTATTTTACTTATTTATTAGAATATTTATATTTTATTTGTTTACATTTGTAAACACATGAGCATTGCTAACAGATTAGAAAAATTTATACAAATTAAGAAGCTTAGTAAATCTGCATTTGCACAAAAAATTGGTATACAAAGATCTACTCTAGCACACTTTTTTAGCGGAAGAAATAAACCAAGTTCTGATTTTTTTTTAAAAATTAAAGAAACTTATCCGGATTTGGACTTAAATTGGTTAATTTCAGGTAAAAAGAGATATTCATCCGAAAAAAAACAAACTAAAGAAAAAAATATTAAATCTGTTATAATTTTATATAATGATGGTAGCTATAAGGAAAATTAGCTCATTGAGCATTCTATTGTTAACAATTCTTTTTTTTCATTCATGCAATCAAATTGAAAGAAATTGCAATTTATTCAAAACTGGAGAGTTTTTCTCTGAAATTAATTATGATGGTGTGTTATTTAGCTCTACATTTTCCAGAGATGATAAAAATATACAAATTGAGAAATTTCAAGGTAAAATTGACTCTAGTAAAGTTCGCTGGATAAATGATTGTGAAATGGTTTTATCCCCGATTAATCCTAAAAAACTTTCGGGTAAAAAAAATATTTTGATAAAAATTTTAACTACGACAGATACATCTTACTCTTATGAGTATTCATTTATTGGTGAAAATAAAAAACTTAAGGCTGTAGCAATTAAAATAAAGTAGTCTGTGACGTTGCTTCATCACTTTCTGAATTATTAATCAAAACATCCTCATCAACAACTTCAATCTCATCGGCAGGCTTTTCCATGCTCGTAATATATTCAAGTGATTCTAATAGATTTACCTGCTTTACTTTATGTGCAGTTAACTGATTTCCCTTGGCTTTAATTCCTTTTACCGAAATAAATTCATCAAAAACAACCCTCTTATTAGGTTTTTGCTCTTTATTTCTTAATTTATTAAATACAACTTCAATCACTGGCCTCCAGTCAGTAGAAATCAATTCAAGAAAAGACCCCTTAGTATTTGAAATAAAAACCTCTTCCCTATTTTCGTTTTCAACAATAAATCTTTTTGCAAAATACTTCTCCTTTTTAGAATCAAAATAGATTACAGATAAAGGTTTTTTCGGAATCCATTTTTCTAAAATAATCATATCCTCACTGAAACGTGTAGTAAGTTCGGGGGATATGATTTTTAAAATACCTGTTTGTGAAACAACTAAAATTTTGTCCTCACCTCTAAATTCTCCAAGTAAATCACCTCTTCCATCAACATTTAATCTTTGAACTGTATCATCAAACCATATTTTTCTAGGTTTTAATGTAGATACTCCTTTTTCTTTTAATTCAATATTTTTTATAGTATTTTTAGTTATAATATTTCCTCTTGAAGCTCTTCCCTTGATTATTACCAATGAGAAATCAACATCCCATTTCAATTTTTTTAATTTTGAGTTATTTCTTAGGTTAATGGTTATTTTTTCAGCTTCACCATTTGGATTAGCAGAAAAGTATTTAACATGACTATCTTTTTTAGAATTTGAGAGTTTATAAACTTTATCTCTTGTAATTCCAGAAACAGCAAATCGTTTTATAAAATTAATCCCCTTGTCTCCATCTTTATAAACCATATTATAAATGGTTCTTAAATCCTTCTTTTTAAAAACTGCAACATGTACTATATTTTTACCAACAAAAACTTTTGAATCGACTTTGGTAACCATCATATTACAGTTTTCAGTAAAAACTATGATGTCATCAATATCACTACAATCACAAACATATTCATATCTTCTCAAAGAAGTTCCAATGAATCCTTCTTCCCTATTAACATAAAGCTTTGTATTTCTGATTACAACCTTTTTAATATCAACATCATCAAAGATCTTAATTTCTGTTTTTCTGCTTTTTTCTGATGAATAATCTTTTTTAAGTCTTTCAAAATAATCAATTGAAAAATCGATTAAATTACTAAGATTTTCTTTGACCTCAGAAATTAGTAATTCAAGATTTTCTATTTTTTGAATAGCTTTATTTATATCAAATTTTGAAATTCTTTTAATCTTTATTTCAGTCAATCTAATTATATCATCCTCATTTACATTTCTTTTTAAGTTTGTGGTAAATGGATTGATACCTTTTTTTATTGCTATTAAAACACCCTCCCAACTTTCTTCTTTTTCAATATCGCGATATATTTTATTTTCAATAAAAATTCTTTCTAGTGAAAAATTATGCCATTGATCCTCAAGCTCACCCAATTTTATTTCTAACTCTTTCTTTAAGAGATCAACAGTAAAATTTGTAGATTTTATTAATATCTCGGATACCCCCATAAAACATGGTTTGTGATTTTCAATAACGCATGATAGTGGAGATATTGAAACTTCACATTTTGTGAATGCATAAAGCGCATCAATTGTTTTATCCGGAGATATTCCTGAGGGTAAGTAAATTAATATTTCCACCTTAGATGAGGTGTTATCATCAATTTTTTTAATTTTTATCTTACCTTTTTCATTTGCCTTTAGAATAGAGTCAATTAATGAAGATGTAGTTGTGCTAAAAGGAAGCTCAGAAATAAGAAGAGTTGATTTATCAACAACGCTAATCTTGGCTCTAACTCTAACCTTTCCTCCTCTTTTACCGTCATTATAATTAGTAAAATCAGCAATACCCCCTGTAGTAAAATCAGGAAATAATTTAAACTTTTTGTTTTTTAGGTGCTTAATTGAAGCGTTTATTAATTCAATAAAATTATGGGGCAGGATTTTTGTAGATAATCCAACAGCAATTCCTTCTGCACCTTGAGCTAGTAGCAAAGGAAATTTTACAGGTAAATTTATTGGCTCTTTTCTCCTACCATCATATGATGATTGCCAATCCGTAACTTTGGGATTAAAAATAACATCCAATGCAAATTTGGATAATCTTGCCTCAATATATCTTGATGCTGCAGCTCTATCTCCAGTCAATAAATTTCCCCAGTTACCTTGGGTATCAATCAATAAGTCTTTTTGACCAATTTGTACCATTGCATCAGCAATGCTAGCATCTCCGTGTGGATGATACTGCATAGTATGACCAACAATATTTGCAACTTTATTATACCTACCATCATCAAGGTCTTTCATGGATTGCATAATTCTCCTCTGAACTGGCTTAAAACCATCCTCAACGGAGGGTACTGCTCTTTCTAAAATTACATAAGATGCATAATCTAAAAACCAGTCCTTATACATACCGGTTAGCCTGGTTATTGTACCAGATTCCTCAGCATTATTATTTTTAACCAGATTATCTTCTTCCATTTAATCTAAAACATCAAGTTCAACCTTTAAATTATCAATTATAAATGATTGTCTGTCGGGAGTATTCTTTCCCATATAAAAACTAAGTAATTCCTCTGAACTTTTATCTTCATCCAGCATTACCGGATCAAGCTTTATATTATCTCCTATAAAATGACCAAATTCATCAGGTGAAATCTCCCCTAAACCCTTAAATCTTGTAATTTCAGGACTTGGCTTTAATTTTTGAATAGCATTAATTCTTTCATTTTCAGAGTAACAGTAAATTGTTTCTTTTTTATTTCTAACCCTAAACAAAGGAGTTTGTAGTATATATAAATGTCCACTTTTGATTAACTCAGGAAAAAATTGCAAAAAGAAAGTAATAATTAGTAATCTTATATGCATGCCATCTACATCTGCGTCTGTTGCAATGACAATGTTATTATATCTTAGGTTTTCAATTGAATCTTCAATATTTAAAGCAGATTGCAGTAAATTAAATTCTTCATTTTCATAAACAATTTTTTTTGACATTCCATATGAGTTCAAAGGCTTACCTCTTAAACTAAAAACTGCTTGTGTATTAACATCTCTTGATTTTGTAATACTTCCTGATGCAGAATCACCTTCAGTAATAAACAATGTACTTTCTAATCTTTTAGATTCTTTTAAATCTCCAAAATGAATTCTACAATCTCTTAATTTTTTATTGTGCAAACTCGCTTTTTTTGCCCGCTCCTTGGCAAGTTTCCTAATCCCAGAAAGTTCTTTTCTTTCTTTTTCAGCCTGTACTATCTTCCGTTGTATCGCTTCAGCAACTACTTGATTCTTATGAAGAAAATTATCAAGCTTTGTTTTTAGAAAGTCATTGATATAGACCCTTACTGAAGGTAAGTTTCCACCCATTTCTGTGGATCCAAGTTTTGTTTTAGTTTGACTTTCAAAAACAGGCTCCATCACTTTTATTGAAACTGCTGCAACAATTGATTTTCGAATATCAGATGCATCATAATTTTTACCATAAAACTCCCTGATAGTCTTTACAAAAGCTTCTCTAAATGAACTTAAATGAGAACCTCCCTGAGTAGTATTTTGCCCATTTACAAATGAGTGATATTCCTCACTATATTGTATTTTACTGTGGGTTATTGCCACTTCAATATCATCGCCCGTTAAATGAATTATCGGATAAGCAATATCATTATCCTTTATTCTTTCAATTAATAAATCTTTTAGTCCGTTTTTGCTGTAATACTTTTCGTTGTTAAAAATAATGGTTAAGCCGGGGTTTAAGTAAACATAATTTTTGAGCATTCTAGAAATGTACTCCGATCTAAATTTAAAATTTTTAAAAATTAATTCGTCGGGAATAAATGTAACCTTAGTTCCCCTTCGTCGCGAACTTTGCTCAGGCTGTAACTCCTCTTTTAATTCTCCTTTTTTAAATTTGGCAAAAGCAGTTTGTCCATCACGATTCGACTCAACTTTAAAATAGTCGGATAGTGCATTTACCGCCTTTGTACCTACTCCGTTTAATCCAACAGCTTTCTTGAAAGCTCTAGTGTCATATTTACCTCCCGTGTTCATTTTAGAGACCACATCAACAAGCTTACCTAGGGGAATTCCCCTTCCATAGTCTCTAACCACAACTTTAGATGACTGAACAGAAACCTCAATTGTCTTTCCAGCCCCCATTACGTATTCATCAATAGAATTATCTAAAACTTCTTTCAGCAATATATATATACCATCGTCAGAGGAAGAACCATCACCTAATTTGCCAATATACATTCCAGGCCGCATTCTAATATGCTCCTTCCAGTCAAGAGACCTAATATTTTCCTCAGTATATTGACTTTTTCCAGACATAATTATACAATTCACTAATATAGCATTTCAGGATATCAAAATATTAATTAGAATTACAAAGTAATTAACAAAATATCAAAAAATAACCAGTAAATTATACGTTGAACATAAAATGGATAACATCACCACTTTTAACCACATATTCCTTGCCCTCAATTCTAATTTTACCAGCCTCCCTAACCTTTACTTCAGTTTTATAAGTAGTAAAATCTTTATATGAAATAACCTCTGCCTTAATAAAACCTTTTTCAAAATCTGAGTGGATAACCCCAGCAGCCTGTGGGGCTAATGATCCTTTTGGAATAGTCCATGCTCTAACCTCATTGGGACCAGCAGTAAAGTAAGTGTGTAAATCTAACAAATCATAGACAGCACTAATAAGTTTAGATGAACCCGGCTCATCAATACCCAAGTCATCTAAAAATATTTTTCTTTCCTCATAAGTTTGGAGCTCTTGGATCTCAGACTCAATTCCTGCAGCTAGTGAAATAACCTGTGCATTTTCCGTTTGTACCAAGTTCATTACCGAGTTGACATAATTATTTCCATCAATAATACTTTTTTCATCAACGTTACAAACATATAAGACAGGTTTTAATGTTAATAGCTGTAAAGGTTTTAATATATGATCTTTCTTTTTAATTTCATGGGAAATAGACCTGATGTTTCTAGATGACTCAAGATGTAAAACAACCTCTTCTAATACTCCAAATTCTTCTATTGAAGATTTATCACCCGATTTTGATGTTTTTTTTACTTTTTCAAGTCGATTATTCACAGTTTCTAAATCCTTAAGCTGCAACTCGATGTCTATAATTTCTTTATCTCTTACGGGGTCTACTGATCCATCAACATGAGCAATATTATCATCATCAAAGCATCTTAAAACATGTATGATAGCATCGGTTTCTCGAATATTTGCTAAAAATTTATTTCCTAACCCCTCCCCTTTACTCGCACCTTTCACTAATCCTGCAATGTCAACAATCTCAACTGTGGCTGGTATAGTTTTTTCAGGATTAACTAACTCATTTAATGCGTTTATTCTTTTATCCGGAACATTTATAATGCTGTGATTTGGCTCAATAGTACAAAATGGGAAGTTAGCACTATTAGCTTTGGTATTAGATAAACAATTAAATAAGGTCGATTTTCCAACATTCGGCAATCCTACAATTCCAGCTTTCATTTAACCGTGCATAATATTTTGTTTTTCCAATAATGTAGATTCAGATTCAATATTATTTAAATCAGGAATACAGCAGTCAACTGGGCAGACAGCAGCACATTGCGGTTCTTCATGAAAACCTTTACATTCAGTACATTTTTCAGGCGCAATGTAATAAACCTCATCACTAAATGCTCTTTGTGGTAAATCCGCATTAACTATTTTCCCTTCAATTAGGCTCACCTCTCCCGATAGCTTAGTTCCATCAGAATACTTCCAATTGACAGCGGCTTCATATATAGCAGTGTTTGGACACTCAGGTTCACATGCCCCGCAATTAATACAATCATCTGTAATAACTATTGCCATATTTGTTTTTTAATGAATAAATTTACATCAAAATTAAAGCCATAATGTCTAAAATCAAAAGTATATCAGCAGAATTAATGGAAAGACTAGATTGGTTAGTTTATTTAGGTGACCTATTTTCATCATATAAAAAAAATAAAAATGATCAATTTCACTCAATAATTAAAAAAGCTGTAAATCAAAATGCATGGTTTACAGAAAAAAATATATATACTTCAATTCATTATTGGCAATGTAAACTCAAGATTGAAAATCTTAATACATGGATTTCAAATTATGAAATAACCAGAATGCAACCTGTTAAGGTTGGGATTGTCATGGCTGGAAACTTTCCTTTTGCAGGCTTACATGATCTTATTTGTGTTATTATTTCTGGAAATATTGCAATAGTTAAAACGTCTAGATCTGATAAGGTTTTGATAGACTATTTAATCGATTATATCTGGAGTAAATTTCCAATATCAAAACATTATATAATAAAGTCAGAGATTCTCAAAGAATTTGACAAAGTAATTGCAACGGGATCTAATAATACTTTCAGATATTTTGAATATTATTTTAAAAAAAAACCTGCTATTCTAAGAAAAAGTAGAACATCTGTTGCAATTTTAGAAAATAATACTGACAAGGATTCATTAAGTTTATTAGCCAAAGATATATTCACATACTTTGGACTAGGTTGTAGAAATGTTTCAAAATTATTTGTTCCAATTGGATTCGATCTAAAAAAATTAATTTGTGCCTTTGATGAATTTGAACAAATTAAATTTCATCACAAATATTATAATAATCTTAATTACTACAAAACAATCAAAATTTTAAATAATGAAAAATTTATTGATGGTAAGTTTTTTTTAATGTCAAAATCAAAGAAATTCACCCCTCCTATTTCTGAAATATATTATGAATTTTATTCAAATAAAAAAGATCTTATTAAATATTTAGAAACTCAATCTGAAAATTTACAATGTATTGTTTCAAATTCAATCTGTGAGAACCATGTTAATTTTGGTGAAACGCAAAATCCAATGTTATCAGATTATGCAGATAATATTGATACAATTAAATTTCTGTTAACAAATTAGTTAAAATATTTTTTATCATTTTCTAAATCTAGTTGTATTAATTGACGAAATTTGGCACTTTAAATTAAAATATGAAGATTCATAATTTTTGTGCAGGTCCATCAATATTGCCAGGTGAAGTTTTTACCCAAGCATCTGATGCAGTAAAAGAAATTAATAATTCCGGATTATCATTACTGGAAATTTCACATAGAAGCCATGATTTTGTTGATATTATGGATGAGGCCAGGGACTTATCCATTGAGCTTTTAGGTTTGAGTAGAAAAGACTTTACTCCTTTATTTTTACAAGGAGGTGCCAGTATGCAGTTTCTAATGACTGCTTACAACTTCCTGAAAAATGAAGCTGCATTCCTAAATACTGGGACATGGAGTAAAAAAGCAATTAAGGAAGCTAAGATTTTTGGAAAAGTTGATGTTTTGGGATCTTCTGAAGCTGAAAATTTTAATCATATACCCAAAGTATCAATAAATAAAGAATATGATTATTTTCACTGCACTTCTAACAATACGATATTTGGTACTCAAATCCATAATTTCCCTGAAACTAAAATTCCTGTTTTCTGTGACATGAGTAGTGATATCTTTTCAAGAGTTATCAATTTTCACGATTTTGATTTGATTTATGCTGGAGCACAAAAAAACCTTGGACCTGCTGGAGCTACTTTAGTCATAATTAGAAACGAACTTCTTGAAAGAATAAATGATAATGTTCCCTCAATGTTAAATTATAAGGTTCACTCTGAAAAAAGTAGCATGTTTAATACTCCTCCGGTATTTTCTATATATGTTTCTTTATTAAATATGAGATGGATAAAAAACAGTGGTGGAATATCTAAATTAGAAGAAAAAAATAGAAAAAAAGCTGAAATCTTATACTCTGAAATAGATATCAACCCTTTATTCAAAGGACATGCAAAAGTTGATGATCGCTCAATTATGAATGCTACTTTTAATCTAACAGATAATAATTTTAAAAACACATTTGAATCTATGTTAGAAAAAGCAAATATAAAGGCACTCTCTGGTCACCGAAGTGTTGGTGGCTACAGAGCTTCCATGTACAACGCAATGGATATTCAAAGTGTAAAAGTTTTAGTTGAAGTTATGAATGAATTAGAATCAAAAATATAACAATGAATATTTTAGCAAATGATGGTGTTTCAAAAAATTGTGTTTTAAAACTAGAAGAAAGTGGTTTTAAAGTAATACAAGATAAAGTTGAACAAGAAAAACTTACGGATTATATTAACTCCGAATCCATTGAAGTTTTACTTGTAAGAAGTGCAACAAAAGTTAGAAAAGAATTAATTGATAGGTGTCCTAATTTAAAATTTATAGGACGTGGTGGTGTAGGAATGGATAATATTGATGTAGAATATGCAAGAAGCAAAGGGATTGAAGTTGCGAATACCCCTGCAGCATCATCCATCTCCGTAGCTGAAATCGTTTTTGCACATCTTTTTTCAGTAGCTAGGTCTCTTTTTAAATCTAATCGTTCTATGCCTCTTGAAGGGGATACTAAATTTAAACAACTAAAAAAAGAGTATGCCAAAGGCATTGAACTTAGAGGGAAAACAATTGGTATAATTGGATTTGGGAGAATTGGTCAAGAAGTTGCAAAAATTGCCTTGGGGATCGGTATGAATGTTAAATTTTATGATATTTATACAAAATCTACTGATCTTGATATTTTATTCTTTGACGGAAGCTCTAAAAAGTTTTCTCTCTCATCATCAGATTATGAAGATTTATTAAAATCTTCAGACTTTATAACCTTACATGTTCCTGCCCAAAAAGATTACATTATTAGTGAAAAAGAGATAGATATGATGAAAGATGGTATTGGGATTATTAATGCGGCAAGAGGTGGCGTTATTGATGAAAATGCTTTACTAAATGCGATTTCTAAAAATAAAGTTTTATTTGCGGGATTAGATACGTTTGAAAATGAACCTAATCCAGATATGAAGGTTTTAATGAATTCTCATATTAGTCTAACCCCACATATTGGTGCTGCCACAAATGAAGCGCAAGAAAGAATTGGTATTGAACTTGCAAATAGAATCATAAATTTTTATAATTCGTCAAATGCTCAGTAAACTTAAGACCAGATGGGGAATAAATTCTAACTTACAAATCCTTAAAATATTTATTGTTTTTGGGATTACTGGGTCTACCGCTGCTTGGCTTTCAGAACCTATTTGCAACTTTTTTGGGATTAATACTGATAACTTAAATATTATAATTTACTGGTTTGCAAGAATTATCTTAATCACTGTTGTGTATCAGTTTATACTGATTTTTGTTGCTCTCTTGTTTGGAGAGTTTAAATTTTTCTGGAGGTTTGTCAAAAAATTTATAAATCTTTCTGGGTTAAAAATCTAATTATTTTAGTTCAGATTTAAATTTCAATTTAAATTTTTCAATTTTTGGTGCAATAACATACTCACAATAAGGTTGATTTTGGTTTAGTTTGAAATAATTCATGTGGTAATTCTCAGCAGTATAGAATTCTTTTAGTGGTTCTATTTGGGTAACAACTTGTCTTTTAAATAACCCTTCTTCATTACTTTTTTTTATAAAATTTTCAGAATATTTTTTTTGTTTTAAATCTGTATAAAAAATTGCAGACCTATAATGTTTTCCAACATCATTTCCCTGACGATTCATACTTGTTGGATCATGGGTACTGAAAAATACATTCAAAAGCTTTTCATATGAAATAAGTACTGAATCATATTCAATCAATACTGTTTCAGCATGACCAGTAATTCCACTACAGACTTGCTCATAAGATGGGTTTTCATAATTTCCTCCACAATAACCAGGGATAACTTTTATTACTCCTTTTAATCTTAGAAATACAGCTTCAGTACACCAAAAACAACCACCAGCAAAATAAGCCTTTTTTAAATTGTTCATATTTAAGAAATATTATCTTAATTTTGATTAATATGATAATTGCTAAAAATATACATAAATTTTATGAAAATAAACATATTCTCAAAGGTATTAATGTTAAAATTGAAGAGGGAGAAATTGTTAGTTTAATAGGATCCTCAGGAGCAGGAAAAACAACTTTATTACAGATTTTAAGTACAATAGAAAAATATCAAGCTGGTTATGATTCAATGATAAGTCTAGATGGTATCTGTCTAGATGCTCTAAATAAACAAGAAATAGCTAAATTAAGAAATGAAAACTTAGGGTTTGTTTTTCAATTCCATGAACTTTTACCCGAATTTACTGTGATTGAAAATATATGTATTCCAGCTTTTATTAAAGGAATTTCAAAAAAAGACGCCGAAATAGAAGCAGTAAAATTAATTGATTACTTTGGAATTAGTAATATAACTAATAATAAACCAAGTGAAATTTCAGGTGGTGAGAAACAAAGGGTAGCTGTAGCTAGGGCATTAATTAATAATCCTAAAATAATTTTTGCTGATGAGCCATCAGGAAATCTTGATTCTCAAAATTCACAAAATTTATATGAGTATTTCTTAAAATTAAGAAAAGATTTTAATTATACTTTTTTGATCGCTACACATGATCATAAACTTGCTAAAAAATCTGATAGAGTAATAGAAATAAATGATGGACAAATTATCAGCTGAAAGTGAGCCTAAAAATTAAAGAATTTTTGGATTATAAGTCTAAAAAATATAATAATCCAAGCTTCATCCATGATGATCCCATTCAAATACCACATTTATTTCAAAAGAAAGAAGATATTGAAATTTCAGCCTTTTTAACTGCAACTATTGCTTGGGGAAACAGAAAGTCGATTATTAAAAGTTCAAAAAAAATAGTTGAAATTTTTGGCAATAACCCTCATGAATTTATTATGAATCATAATGACTCAGATTTAAAAAAATTAGAATCTTTTAAACATAGAACATTTAACGGATATGATTTGATTCAGTTTGTGAAAAGTATTAAAAATATTTATTTAAATCATGATGGACTAGAAAGTGTTTTTGCAAAAAATATCATAAAAGAAAGTATGCATAATTCCATTCACGAATTCAAAAAAAAATTTTTTGAAATAGATCATTTAAAAAGAACAAAAAAACATATTTCTGACCCATATGCTGGGTCTGCTGCAAAAAGAATAAATATGTTTTTAAGATGGATGGTTAGAGATGATAATAAGGGGGTTGATTTTGGCATATGGAAAAAAATAAAACCAAAATATTTATCGTGTCCTCTGGATATACATTCGGGAAGAATTGCGCGTAAAATTGGAATACTAAAAAGAAAACAAAATGATCATAAAGCGGTAGTCGAATTAGACTCATTTTTAAGAACTCTGGATGCTGATGATCCAGTAAAATACGATTATGCTTTATTTGGAATTGGTGTATTTGAAAAATTAGATTTCAAATTATAATTTTTATTACTTTTACTTAAATTTTCTAAATGAATTTATTAATTCGATCCGCAATTATTATTGACAAGAAAAGTGAATTTCATAACGACAGGGTTGATATATTAATAAAAAACGGAATTATTTCGAATATTGCTCCTTCAATCAAAAACTCTAATAATTACAAAGAATTAAAACTTGATAACCTTCATGTTTCAAATGGTTGGTTTGACTATAGTATTTCATGTGGTCAACCTGGGTTTGAAGAAAGAGACAATATGATAAACACCCTCGAAGTTGCTTCAAAATCAGGTTTTACTTGTATAGGTATTCAACCAAATACTTACCCGGTTATTGATAAAAGATCAGAAATAGAATATATCAAATTATTATCTTCTAATAATATTGTCAAGGTACATCCTATAGGATCACTTACAAAAAAATCAGAGGGTAATGAATTATCAGAAATTTTTGATATGGGTGATGGTGGTGCAATAGCATTTGGAGATTATAAAAGATCTATAAAAAACCCTAATATTCTCAAGCTTGCACTTCAGTATTCCAACAACTCAAATTACCCAATTATGTCTTTCCCCAATACTATGGACATTTCAGAAAATGGAGTTGTTAATGAAAATGTTACAAGTACGGTACTTGGATTAAATCCAATTCCAAGCTTTTCTGAACACTTAAATGTTCAAAGAGATCTAACAATACTTGAATATGCAGGAGGAAAATTACATATACCGACAATCTCAACTGCAAAATCTGCTGAATTGATAAGAAATGCCAAAAAAAATGGTCTTAATGTTACATGTAGCACTACAATACATAACTTATTCTTTGATGATCAAAATTTAAATGGATACAATACAAATTTTAAAGTATTACCACCTTTAAGGTCAACTGCTGATATTGAATCTCTTAAACTTGCGGTAAAAGACGGAACTATTGATTTAGTGACATGCGATCACAACCCTTTAAATATTGAACTCAAAGATTTAGAGTTTGAAAATGCTGCATTTGGTACAATAGGCTTAGAAAGTTGTTTTGGAGCACTAAACAAGTTGTTTTCAACGAAATTAGCTATACAAATTTTAACAAGAGGAAGATCAAAATTTTCACTCAGTTCTACTACTGTTTCTATAGGTGAATTAGCTGATATTACTTTATTTAATCCTAATAATGATTATATTTTTTCTGCAAGTCAAATTCTTTCAAAATCAAAAAATTCAATTTTTATCAACTCTAAACTTAAAGGAAAAGTTTACGGAATAATTTCAAATAATAAATTAAAATTGAATGTCTAATTATCAGTATCTAATCAAAAATAAATCCCTAAAAAAAAAAGACAGAAAAATTTTGATTATGCTACATGGTTATGGAAGCAATTACAATGACTTAATCAGCTTAAGTGATTTTTTTGGAGATGATTATATATACATTTCCCTTCAAGCCAATCATTCACTTGATATAAATTCATATTGTTGGTGGTCATTACATTTTGATGTAAATCATAAAATACAATCTAATTTTGAGCAGGCTAAAAATTCAGTTGAAAACCTAAATAAGTTTATTCAAAATGGTATTGTTCAAAAATACAATATCAGTAACGAAAATATTATTCTTTTAGGTTTTAGTCAGGGAGCTATGCTAGCATATGCTTTGTCATTAAATTTTTATGATAATTACAAAAAAGTAATAGGTTTAAGCGGAAAAATTATAGAAGAAATAATTAATCTAGGTTCTAACAATAAGTACAAAGATCACAAGTTTTACTGCTCACATGGACTTTTTGATCAAACAATTCCTATTTCCAGTGCTCGAAAAGCTTCTAAATGGTTTAATAAAAATAAAATTAATCACAAATATCAAGAATTTCAATCTCAACATAATTTAAGTATGGAAAACATCGAGGCTGTTAAAAATTGGTTAAAAAATATTAATTAATTTCAATTTCTAACTCATCATAAGCCAAGAAAATATTCTTTGGCAAACTTCTTTGAATTTCCTTATGAAATCCTAATTTATGACTTACATGAGTTAAATATGCTTTTTTAGGATTAATTCTTTGAATTAATGCTATTGCATCTTCCAAATTTAAATGTGATTTATGTTCTTCAATTCTTAGTGCATTAATTACAAGAACTTTTAAATTTTTTAGTTTTTTAAGTTCAGGCTCTTGAATTATTTTAACATCTGTAAAATATGCAAAATCTGCAAATCTATATCCAAGAATTGGTAGCTGGCCATGAAAAGCACGAATAGGAATTACAATTTTATTTTTAAAAATAAATTGATCAATGATTTCATTTGTTTTTACAGAAGGGACACTTGATGTTTTATTTATATTATTAAAAATATATGGGAACCTTTGTGTCAAAGAATTGATTACCCGTCTTTCGGCATAAATTGGAATAGTTCCATATTTAAAATAAAATGGTCTTATATCGTCTAATCCTGAAACATGATCATTATGTTCATGAGTAAAAAGAATAGTATCAATTTTTGAGCAATTAGACCTTAACATTTGATGGCGAAAATCTGGACCACAATCAATAATAATTTGAATCCCTTCCCAATCTAATAAAATAGAAGTTCTAAGTCTTTTATCCTTTTTATCTGAGCTTAGACAAACTGGATGATCACTACCTATTACAGGTATCCCCTGAGATGTTCCAGTGCCTAAAAAATTTATTTTCATTTACTTTGAGTATTACATAAAAATAAAGTATTTATTTTTCTTCAAATAACACTATTTTAATAAATTTGTGTATGCGGTAATTTCTTTTAAATAAACTGTTAAATATTACAAAGATGTCCTTAGGAAATATCCTTTCTATAAAGCAAAAAGCGTTGCAAATTAATTTAGATTCAGATATCTATGGCACATTTGCAGAAATAGGGGCAGGTCAAGAGACAGCAAGACAATTTTTTAGAGTAGGCGGAGCATCCGGGACAATTGCAAAAGCAATGTCGGCATATGATAAAAGTTTTAGTGATGATATCTATGGAATTGAAGATGACAAAAGATATGTTACCCATAATAGACTTGTTAAAATGCTAAATCACGAAACTGCTCTGATTGAAAAAAGAATCGACAGAAAAGATAAGAAAAATGTAAAGTTTTTTTGTTTTGCTAACACTGTTGCTACCATTGATTTTGCAAAAAAATACAATGGACATGGTTGGGTAGGAATTAGATTTCAAATTGATCCTAATGAAAAATATAATGATATAATTTTACATGTAAGATTCAAGGAAAATAATGCACGACAACAGCAGGAGACTCTAGGAGTTTTAGGGACTAACTTAATTCATAGTGCTTTTTTTTATTACCAAACTCCAAAAAAAATTATTAAAAGATTATACGATCATCTAAATATTGATCAAGTTGAAATTGACACTATTAATTTTTTAGGTCCAGTTTTTAAAAATGTTGACAATAGAATATTAAGTTTAGAGCTTGTTAAAAATAAGATGACTGAAGCTATTATGTTTGGTCCAGATGGCAATAATATTCTTCCAGCAGCAGCACTTTACAAAAAAAATATTCTTGCATTAAGAGGAAGATTTAGGCCAGTAACTATTGTTAATGAGGAAATGTATAGAAGTTCTTTAGATATGTTTTTAAATGAAAGACATGTTGATAAAAAAGATACTATAGTGATTTTTGAAATTACACTTGCTGATTTAACATCAGATGGGGAGATTGATGAAAAAGACTTCATGGATAGGGCAAAATTATTAGGATCTCTTGGTGAAACTGTATTAATTTCTAATTACAAAGAATATTACAGGCTTGTTGAATACTTTTCATTGTATACAAAAAAGAAAATTGGACTTTGTATGGGTGTAAATAATTTAATTCAAATATTTGATCCAAAGTATTACATCAATTTAAGTGGAGGAATTCTTGAGGCTTTTGGTAAACTTTTTTTCAAAAGCCTCAAAGTATATCTTTACCCAGTTTTAGATGAAAATGATAATATAATAAATAGCGACAATCTAAAAGTACACCCAAGAATGAAAGAACTATACAAGTTTTTTAAGTTTAATGGAAAAGTTATTGATGTTCAGAACTTCAAAAAAAAATCACTTAAAATTTATTCCCATAAAGTTTTAGAAAGTATCAAAAAAAATGAAACAGGATGGGAAAAACTTCTACCCAAAGCAGTTGCTGAAAAAATTAAAAAATTTAAGCTTTTCGGCTTTCATTAGTTTTACAAAAGAATCTGTGATGAATGTTCTTTTGTTTTAACCTTGTCAATAATTTGTTCAATTTTCCCCTTTTCATCAATAATAAATGTAGTTCTTATAATACCCATATATTCATTGCCTCTGAATTTTTTCAATCCCCATACTCCATAATTATTTATAATCTCTTTATTTTCATCACAACACAAATCAAAAGGAAGATTATATTTATTTGAAAAATTATTTTGAGATTTTTGGTTATCTGCAGATACACCAAGGATTTCATATCCTCTTTTTTTAAATTCACTGTAATTTTCACCAAGGTTGCAGGCTTGAGCAGTACACCCTGGTGTGTTGGCTCTTGGATAGAAAAAAATTACTATTTTTTTACCTAAAAAATTAGATAATTTGATTACGTCTCCATCTTGGTTTTTACATTCGATTTTAGGGGCTATATCACCTACTTTTAATTTTTTCATATTTAATTATATTTGCCCTTAAATTTAAGATTTTGAAAAAAAGTGACAAAATTTCTTATGTTATTAATAAACTAGAAGAATTATATCCAACTGTTCCTGTACCATTAAACCACAAGGATCCATACACACTCTTAGTTGCTGTTTTATTGTCAGCTCAATGTACTGATGAAAGAGTTAATCAAATAACCCCAAAACTTTTTAAACTAGCAGATAATCCTTCTAAAATGGTGAAGCTAAGTGTTGAAGAAATAAAAGAAATTATACGTCCTTGTGGCTTATCACCAATGAAAAGTAAAGGAATACACGGACTTAGCGAAATTATTATTAAGAAACATAATGGAAATGTACCAAAATCTTTTGAAGACTTAGAGGAACTCCCTGGCGTTGGTCATAAAACCGCAAGTGTTGTTATGTCACAAGCTTTTGGAATACCTGCTTTTCCCGTAGATACACATATTCACAGATTAATGTACAGATGGGGGTTAAGTAATGGATCAAACGTAAAACAAACTGAAAAAGATGCCAAAAGACTTTTTCCTATTGAAAAATGGAATAAATTACATCTTCAGATTATTTTCTACGGTCGGGAATATTGTCCGGCAAGAGCTTGGAAATTAGAAAAAGATGAAATTTCAAAAAGAATAGGAAGAAAATCAATTATAAACAAACTAATTTAAATCTAAAATAAAAGAATTGTTATTGTGTTTAATAACAACAATTGATTTTGAGTAGTTTAATATTTTTTGTATTGTTTCTTTTCTTGGATTCAGAATAAAATTCTGTTTATCAGTGTAGTTTTTTTGCATATGTGATCATTGTTTTTTGATACAACGAAAAAAAACTCAACATATTGTATTAGTTTGTCAATGAAATATTTTGTTTTTTAATAATATTTCTAAGATTGATTAAGGCATATCTCATTCTTCCTAATGAAGTATTTATACTAACACCCGTTTTCTCAGAAATTTCTTTAAAACTCAATTCATTGTAGTACCTGTAAACTAATACCTCCTTTTGATCGTCTGGTAATAAATTTATTATCTTTTTTACCTCAATAAGGATTTGATCCTTTATCATTTTATTTTCAATATCAATTTCATTGTCTTTAAGAACAGAAAATATATCAAAATCATTGTTTGATTCAAATTTTGGGATTCTAGAATTTTTTCTAAAATGATCAATAACTAAATTATGAGCAATCCTCATGACCCATGAAACAAATTTTCCCTCTTCATTATAGTTACCCAATTTTAAAGTTCTTATAACTTTTATAAAGGTATCTTGAAATATATCCTCAGTAAGATCCCTATCAAAGACTTTAGAGTAAATAAAATTGTAAATACGTTGTTTATGTCTTTTAATTAGCTTTTCAAGGGACCTTTCGTCTCCCTGAATGTAAGATTTGACAAGTACGGAATCAGAAATATGGTATTTTTTCATAACATTACATTTAAATAATTAACAGAAATTATATTTTTTTTAGTGTAATGTTAATCTATAGGCAATAGTTTTGATTTGTGTAAATATACGTTTTTAATGATAATTGATCAAAAATTATTTTTTTAAATTATTTGTTTATATAATTAGCACAGTATTTGTTTTTAAAAAATTGTGAAAAGTAAAAATCCAAAATTTATAGAAATTTCTGGTGCTGAGATGCATAATTTAAATTCAATAAACCTCAAACTACCAAAAGAAAAACTAGTTGTTATTACAGGTGTTTCTGGAAGTGGTAAATCATCTCTTGCATTTGATACAATTTACGCTGAAGGGCAAAGAAGATATGTCGAAAGTCTTTCAAGCTACGCAAGGCAATTTCTTGAAAGATTGGAAAAGCCTAAAGTCAAAAAAATCACAGGATTATCCCCTGCTATTGCTTTAGAACAAAAAATCTCACTATCAAACCCAAGATCAACAGTTGGAACAAAATCTGAAATTTATGATTATTTAAAACTACTTTTTTCAAGATATGGTAAAACATACTCACCTATAAGTAATAAAGAAGTTAAAAGAACTACAATATCTGAAATTTCAGATTTTATAAAATTAAATGTCAATGGAACTAAATTATTATTACTCATTAAACTTGAGGAGATAAATAAAAAAAATATTGAAAAAAAATTCAAGTCTCTTATTATACAAAATTATAATAGATTACTTGTAAATGATGAAATTATTAAAATTAAAGATGTTAATATAAAAGAAATCAATGATTATAATAATATTTTCCTGGTTATTGACAGAATTATTGTAAACGGATCAAAGCAATTTATAGACAGAGTTAGTGATTCGATCTCGACAGCAATATTTGAGGGTAAAGGAAAATGTGTTGTAAAAAATATTGAGTCTAATAAATATGAATATTTTAATACAAAATTGGAACTTGACGGAATAAAATTTGTACAACCAACTGTCAATTTTTTTAGTTTCAATAATCCTAGTGGTGCATGTAAAAAATGTGAAGGATATGGTGATATTGTTGGCATTGATGAAAGTCTAGTTATTCCAAATTCTACATTATCAGTTTATGAAGGGTGTGTTTTTCCTTGGAAAGGTAAAAAACTGGGTAAATACAGGTCCCTTTTTATAAAAAATTCATCAAAATATGAATTTCCAATTCATAAACCCTACTCACAATTATCAATAGCTCACAAGAAATTATTATGGGACGGAAATGAAGAACTAGTTGGTATTAATGATTTTTTTTCAAAGCTGGAAAAGAAATTATACAAAATACAAAATAGAGTTTTACTTTCCAGATATAGAGGTAAAACAAGCTGTAATTCTTGTTCAGGGAACAGATTACGTAAAGAAGCTGGTTATGTTAGGTTTTCTGGCAAAAATATTTTTGAATTAATTAACCAACCATTAGATGAATTATTCGAATTTTTTAAAAAACAAAATTCTAAAAATAGACTTCTTGATGAAATAATTGAAAGATTGAGTTGTTTAAATGATCTTGGCTTAGGTTATCTTACTCTTAACAGAAAATCTGGCACACTTTCAGGTGGTGAAACCCAAAGAATTAATTTAGCTGCTTGTATTGGAAGTAATTTAACAGGATCATTATATATTTTAGATGAACCAAGTATAGGTCTACATCCTCAAGACACGATTAGTTTAACAAAAATTCTTCAAAAACTAAAAAATTTAGGAAATACAGTCATAATTGTTGAACATGATGAAGAAATAATAAGATCTGCTGATTTTATAATTGACATTGGCCCATATGCAGGTTCCAATGGAGGCAATATAGTAGCAAGTGGAAATTTTAATGACTTTATTAATCAAAACTCTCTGACTGCTAATTATATAAACGGTAGTTTAAAAATTACAATACCTGATCAAATCAGAAAAGTAAATAAAAAAATATCTATTAGGGGGGCTAGAGAAAATAATCTTAAAAATATAAATATAGATATTCCGCTTAATTGCTTGGTATCTATAACAGGTGTATCTGGATCTGGAAAAAGCACACTCGTGAATAAAATTATATATCCTGCTATATTGAATAATTTAAAAGATTTTTCAGTAAAACCAGGTGAATTTGATTCAATTGGAGGAGATATTGATGAGATAAAATTTGTTGAATATGTTAGCCAAAATGCTATTGGCAAATCCTCTAGATCTAATCCGATAACCTACATAAAAGGTTATGATGAAATCAGAAAAATATTTTCAGAAAATCGTGAAAGCAGAATAAGAGGATACAAACCAAAGCACTTTTCATTCAATGTAGATGGTGGAAGGTGTGAAAATTGTAAAGGAGATGGAACAAATTTGATAGAAATGCAATTCATGCCTGATGTATCATTGCCATGCGAAGAGTGTAATGGGAAAAAATTTAAATCTGAAATTTTAGAAATAAAAGTAGATAATAAAAATATTTATGAGGTATTAAACTTAACAGTTGATGAGGCTATCGATTATTTTACAGAAATGAATAAAAACAAAATTTTAGATAAACTTAATGTATTAAAAAATGTTGGTTTGGGTTATATCAAATTAGGTCAGAGCTCCTCTACCCTCTCGGGTGGAGAAGCTCAACGAATAAAACTTGCATATTTTTTAAGTATTCGAAGTAAATCAAAGAATGGACTTTTCCTTTTTGATGAACCAACTACAGGGTTACATTACGATGATATAAAAAAACTTTTAATTTCAATTAATTCATTAGTTGATATGGGTAATTCTATCATTTTAATTGAGCATAATATGGAATTAGTTAAATGCTCAGATCACATTATTGATCTTGGTCCAAAAGGCGGTAACAATGGAGGAAAAGTTGTATATAGCGGAGAGGTAAAAAAGTATCTAAATAAAAAATTTCCAACTGCCAAATACTTAGAAAAAGTTTATAAATAAGAAGTTTGGCACATCCTTTGCAAAATACTTTTTGGTTAGTTTAATTTATTGAATAGTTAGTACAAGCCCTGTTTCTTTCCTAAATAACAGGGCTTTACTTTTGCACTAAATTAAGTCCGCCAGTTTTTTTGTCAGATTGAGCCTGTCGTATTTTTCTGTCGAAAATTGTCCTTCATTTAATTCGTTTTTTAGAAATTTTGAATAACATTCTCTTAAATAATTATAAAGTAATTCTTTTTTATCATGTGTAAAATAATTACCAAATTTTAGGTTGTTCATTATTTGCTCAACTTCTGAATCTGATGGTCCTAAAGCAATAATAGGTCTTTTAGAATACAAATAATTGAAAAACTTAGCAGGAATGACATATGACATCACATTTTCATTAGATTCAACCAAAAGCAATAACTGACTTGAAAAGATATACGAATGAGTATCTTTTTCGGAAATATATCCGCCGTATGAAACACATTTAGCAAATTTTGAAATATTTAATCGCTTTTCAATTTTTTTACCGATACTCCCAATTAACTGCAACTTAAAGTGCCCCTCAAAACCTTTTATATTTGTACACAAATTTTCTAATACTTCCCACAATATTTCAGGATTTCTGTCTGGATACAGGGATCCCACATGTGTTATTGTAAAATTTTTATCTAAATCATATTTTATGTTAGTTTTTTCATAACCATTGGTTATTTTAATAACATTACTAGTGAGTTTATTATAGTAATTTTTTAATTTTTCTGAAGTAACAATAACTTTATTAGCATTTTGCAATACCATATTCCTAAATTTTATATGTTTATCTCTTGTTTGAGATAAAAAATGAAACTTCATATTACTATTCAACATAATCCATGGGTCTCGAAAGTCAGCAATCCAATTTATATCAAACTCTCTCTTGACATCCAAGCCGATCAAATGCACACTGTGTGGTGGACCTGTAGTAATAATTGTATCAATGCGATTTTTTTGAAGAAATTTTTTTAAAAATTGAAAAGCTTTTTTCCTCCAAAATATTTTTAAATCTGGAATAAATAAATTTCCTCTCAGAAAAAAAAGAATTTTTTCAAAAAATGATTGATCACTGATTTTATTAATATTACCAGTTCTAAGAGAATTAAAATAATTTTTGAATGGGAGAAAATCAGAAATTTCAAATATAGGACAACTAATAACATTTATCTTTGATGATATTTCATTTTCTAAAGAACGATCAATAATTGCATAGTTTGGTTCTTTTGGAGTAAGCACATATGGTTTAATATCATAATCAGGTAAGTTGTTGGCAAATTTTAACCATCTCTGAACACCAGGCCCTCCTGCAGGTGGCCAATAATAAGTTACAATTAAAACTTTTTTCAATATTTTGATTTTATAAAAATTCCAATAATAAAAAAGAGTAAAAAACCAATAGATCCAAACAAGCTTACAATGGAACCAGTTTTAACAACGTCCGGGTCAAAAATAAATTCTATGACGTGCTCTCCTTTAGGTATCTCCATCCCTCTCAAAATGTAATTTACTTGAAAATGATCTATTGGCTTTCCGTTAATTAGTGAAACCCATCCGTGGGGATAATAAACTTCTGAGAATACCACTAAACCTACTTCGTCAGTTTTGGCCATATATTTTAAATAATTAGGCTTCTTTTCAACAAGTTCAATATTATATCTTCTGTTATTATAATTTTTGTCTTCAATTTTTTGTGAAACTGATGAATTCATGAATTCCAAAGTAGCTAATGATATAATTTCTTCATTATCATTTTTTACATTTATATTCTCCCTAACGAACCATGCACTTCTGGAGGTCATGTCATTAGTAAATATTTTAGCACCAATTGAATCATTATACACGATATATTTGGTATTTAACATACTTAAAACGTTAAGATTGTTTTTAGAAAGATAAAAATCAATAATTTCTTGATATCTGCCTAGTTTAGCAGCATGGTATCCAAGAACAGAGTTGAAAAAATAATTTGGTTTTGTTGAACTAGTTGTTAAATCTAAAATTCTAAAATCAGATTGATCATTCTTTATTTCATTATATACTACATCCATTTTGTAAGGAGAATCAACATATTTTTTGTCTGTAAAATTGCCTTCATTTATATATACCCTAGAAAAGCTAATCAAATCAAATAATATAATAACAGCAAATGAAATTATTGTAGAGTTTTTTGAAAGCTTATTTTTTATAAATAAAAACAGCAACAAACTACATATAACTACATATAAGAAAGTTCTCATAAGCTGGGAGGAATATATAGATTTCCTGTCGTCAATCAATGCTGAAATAATTTCTTGCCCTAACATTTGATCAGAGAGACCGGAAAATTTTAAACTAGACATCATTGCTAGTAAAGCAAATAGTATTGCTATGAAAAAAATAAATGTATATGTTAATGCTTTAAATTTTTTCTTATTTGAAATACTTGAGTCAAAAAGTTGTTGTAATCCAAAGATTGACAAAATAGGTATACAAAGTTCAAGGATAACTTGAATAGATGCTACAGCACGAAATTTGTTGTAAAATGGAATATTATTAATAAAAAATTCTGTAAGAAAATTTAAATTTTTTCCATAGGACAACATAAGAGATAAAAATATAGCAGACAATATCCAAACAAGATGTTTGCCCCGGTATAGAAAAATAGAAAATACGAAAAGAAAAAACACAGCAATTCCAATATATGCAGGTGCTTCTACAAATGGTTGATTTCCCCAATAGGTAGGTGAATTTTTAACAATATTTAATGCATCTATGTTATTGTATCCATTAGCAACTAAAAACTTATAAAAAGACGAACTTTTATCTAATTCTTCAGATGATCCTCCACCAACTATTCGGGGAATAAATAAATTAAAGGTTTCAAAAAATCCATAGCTCCATTGTGTTATATAATCAAAGTTCAAACCTGAAGAAATTTCTTTTGTTGAACCGTCAGGATTAATACTCAAAGTAGATGCATTTCCTCTTGTGGAATATTTTGAGTATTCGTAAGTAGCCATAAGATTAGATGCATTCATAAGTAAAGCTAATATTGAGGAAACCAGCACTATTAATGTAGAATTTAGAATATGTTTATAATCTTTTTTTACTAGATTTTTATACAAAAACCAAATACCCAAAACACTTATCAATAGCATCAAGTAATAGGTCATTTGAAAATGATTGGATGTAATTTGAAGCCCTAGAAAAAAAGTTGTAATTAGAAAACCTAAAAAATATTTTTTTCTTGTAATATAAATAAAGCCAGACAATACAAATGGCATGTATGCAATTGCATGGGCTTTAGCATTATGCCCTGCACCTATTATTATTAAAAAGTAGGTTGATAAACCAAAAGAAAGAGCTCCAAGAATTGCTAGCCGATATTCTATTTTTAGGCTAAACATTAGTACATAAAACCCTAGAAAATATAAAAATAGATAATCAGCTGGTCTTGGAAGAAATCTAATTAATAAGTCAGCTTTCTTAATATAATTATTCTCATATTTTGCTCCAAGCTGATAAGTTGGCATTCCTGAAAAAGCCGAGTTGGTCCAATAGGTATCAGTTGAGTTTTCCAATCGGTAATCTCTAAGTTCTTTAGACATTCCAGAATACTGAACAATGTCATTTTGTAAAATCTTTTTCCCCTCTAATAATGGAAAAAAATAAAGAACAGAAATTATAGCAAAAATTAATATAGCTAAACCATGACGAAAAAGATATCGAAGATTAATATTCTTTATTTTTTTATTCATCAACCTCTTCATAGTCAACATATTCACCTAATTTATCCGAACTTTTATTCTTTTTTTTAGGAACCTTATCTACAGATACGTCCCCCTCTTTTTTCATTTTTTTTTCTTGCTGAAAGTTATAATTACTTGAATTAATTTTACTTTTTAAGTAATAAAGAAAAAATCTAGAAACTAATCTAAACAAAAAATAAAATATTAAGAGGTAAAATAGAAACTTCATATTTTTTCAAATTTACAATTCTATATTCTTAAAAAAAGTTAATATCTTATTAAATTGTATAATAATTTTAATTTTGTATAATGAATAAAGTTCTATT
>NTKO01000016.1 GCA_002457735.1 Bacteroidetes bacterium MED-G13
AAACCCTTCACCATGAATATTACTAATACTTACCTTGGGGTCTTTTTGAAGTTGCTTTCTTAACTTTGCAATGTATACATCCATACTTCTAGATGTAAAATAATTATCATCATGCCATATTCTGGTCAAAGCAAGTTCTCTCGGCATTAAATCATTTTTATGTAACAGTAGTAGCTTTAAAAGCATATTTTCCTTGGGAGAAAGCTTAATTGGTTTATCATTCTTAAAGACCAAGTGTCTTAACTTAGAATTAAATTGGAAAAAGCCAAATGAAAATTCAGTTTCAGTATTATCAATGATTGCTAGACGTAATGATGCCGTATAAAGATGGTTTTACTCTCGCTTCTGAAATTAAATCAGTTTCTCCTGATACCCCTATCATTTTCCTTACTGCAAAATCCATGAAGGAAGATGTTTTAAAAGGATATAAGGTAGGTGCAGATGATTATTTAAAAAAGCCTTTTGATAGTGATGTTTTATTATTTAAAATTAAGGCAATTTTAAAAAGGAATAAGTTATCCACAGTTATTGATAATACTGAAACTGAATTTTCATTTGGTTTTTTCCAATTTAATTCCAAGTTAAGACATCTGGTGTTTAAGAATGATAAACCAATTAAGCTTTCTCCCAAGGAAAATATGCTTTTAAAGCTACTACTTTTGCATAAAAATGATTTAATGCCAAGAGAACTTGCTTTGACCAGAATATGGCATGATGATAATTATTTTACTTCCAGAAGTATGGATGTATACATTGCAAAGTTAAGAAAGCAACTTCAAAAAGACCCCAAGGTAAGTATTAGTAATATTCACGGGGAAGGGTTTAGGTTAATTATTGATTAATTTTGATATAATTAACAATTTCCTCTACTTTAGGTTTTTTAAACCATTTTATATAGCTTTTTGAACGGAACCAAGTAAGTTGTCTTTTCGCATATCTTCTTGAATTAACTTTTATTTTTTCAACACACTTTTCAAGTGAATCCTTGCCTTCTAGGTATTCAAATATTTCTTTGTAACCTATTGTGTTTAGTGCATTACTTTCCCTAAACTTATATAAAGACTTAACTTCATCAACTAGCCCATTCAAAATCATATTATCAACTCTTTTATTAATAATTTCATATAATTCCTTTCTGTTACAATCTAGTCCAATGCAAAGAAAATCATATTTTGGTTTTTTTTTATTTTTATTGATTATCTGAGAGTATTTTTTTTTACTTGTAATACATATTTCCAATGCCCTTATAACTCTTCTTGGGTTTTTTGCATCAATTTTATCTAATATTTCTGGATCTAGTTTTCTTAACCAATCCTGCATGAATTTGATTCCATTATTTTTTAAATCATTATTCAATTTATTTCTAAGATCGATACTCACTTCTGGGATTTGATCAATTCCAAAAATTAATGACTCAATATAAAGTCCTGACCCACCAACAAGAATTGCAATGTCCTTTTCATCAAGGATAGACTTTAAAATAATATCAGAATCATTAATAAATTCTGAAATATTATAGTTTTTATTTACTGAAATATTTCCAACTAAATGATGTTTTATTTTTTTTATTTCATTTGGTGATGGCTTTGCTGTTCCAATATTCATCTCTTTATAAAACTGTCTAGAGTCACATGATATAATTTCGGTATTGAAGTGGGTAGCTAAATCAATAGCAGTAGATGTTTTTCCAATTGCTGTTGGACCTACAACAAAAACTAATAATTTTTTCATTTGTATTCGGAAATATATTTTTTTATATCATTTTCAGATAATTTTTTTCTTATCATATTAAACAATTTAAGTGTTGCTTCAGCATCTCCAATAGCTCTGTGTCTATTGTTTATTTTTATTCCAATTCTAGAAGTTAATTTACCCAATCCATAAGATTTTTCTAGGGGGAAAGCTTTTCTTGATAATTTTATCGTACACAAAGTTTTTCTTAAAAATTCAATACCAACTGATTTAAATTCCTTACGTAAAACTCGATAATCAAAATTCACATTATGGGCTACAAAAATGGAATTTTTAGTAAAATCTTGTATTTCAATTGCAACATCAGAAAAAATTGGTTTATTCTCCAACATTTTATTATTAAGTCTGGTTAATTTTTCAACAAAAGGCTGAATCTTTTTTATCGGATTAATTAGTTTATGAAGAATATCAACTTTATTGTTTTCACTAATCCTTAGAATTGCTATTTCAGTTATCTTTTCTTGATTAAACTTACCTCCTGTAGTTTCTATGTCAATTATTGAATACCTGATTTTAAATTCTTTTACCAAAAATTAAACTCCCAACTCTTATCATATTACTGCCATGCTTAATAGCCATTTTATAGTCATTACTCATTCCCATTGATAGAATTTTCAAATTTGGAAAAGTAATTTTTAGTTCGTCAAAAATTTTTTTGCTCTTTTCGAATTCCTTAATAACTACATTCATGTTTTCAGTAAAGCTCCCTATAGTCATGATTCCTGCAACGTTAATATTTTTAAGCCCTAAAATATTTATGGAATTCAATATTGATTCAATTTCTATTTTTGAAAGACCAAACTTGGTAAACTCTTCAGAAATTTTTAATTGTAGTAGGCATTTAATTACTCGGTTATTTTTTTTTGCTTCTTTATTTAAAATTTTAACAGATTTTAGAGAATCAATTCCGTGGACTAATTCAACATATGGTGCCATATATTTTATTTTATTACTTTGTACGTGTCCTACCATATGCCATTTTATATCTTTTGGTAATTCTTCATGTTTTACAGTCATTTCTTGAATTTTATTTTCACCAAAAACTTTTTGGCCAGCATTATATGCTTCTAAAATCTCTTTTTTTGATTTAGTCTTAGAAACTGCAACTAACTCTATATCTTTATTAATAGAATCACGTATTTCTTTGATTTTTTTTTGAATCATTTTAAAAATCTTTTTGAAACAACTTCTGCTTTTTTGGAATTACTATAATTATAAAATCCCTCACCTGACTTTACTCCAAGATTACCCTTATTAACTAGATCAATCAATAACTTGTTTGGTTTATATTTTTCATTAAAAAGACCTGTGTGCATTATTTCTAGTATGGATTTACAAACATCCAATCCAATTAAATCTGCTAATTGTAATGGCCCCATAGGATGACCCATCCCTAATTTCATTATACCATCTATACTTTTTACATCAGAAACCCCTGAATCTAATGCTTCAATTGCTTCATTAATCATTGGTAATAAGATTCTATTTGATATAAAACCAGGGTAATCATTAGCTATCAAAGGAGTTTTATTAATTGATTTAGAATAATCAATAATCTTTTTAGTTACTTCTGCACTAGTATACCTTCCATTTATCACTTCGACTAACTTCATGATAGGAACTGGATTCATAAAATGCATACCAATAACTCTATGTTTTGTTGATAAATTTTCTGAAATTTTTGTAATTGAGATAGAAGATGTATTAGAAGCAAAGATGCAATCATCACTGCAATAATTTTCAAGTTTTTTGAAAAGAATTGCTTTAGTTTCATAATTCTCGCTAATAGCTTCAACAACTAAATCTGAAGAGGATATTTCTTCAAATTTATTTGAATAAATTAAATTTTTAGTTGTGTTTTGAATTTCTAATTCAGTTATTGATTCTTTGGCAAGCATCCTATTTAAGTTTTTATGAATTGTAGATCTTGCATTTTTAAGATTTTCCTGGTTAATGTCATAGAGCAGTACACGAAAATTATGTAAAGCAAATGTTTGAGCAATACCGTTACCCATTGTTCCGGCACCTATTACAGAAATTTTTGACATGATTAACTATTAAAATTTTTAATTATTTCATTGGCCACAGAAAGGGCTTTATGACCATCAGCTAAATCAACAACAGGTCTAGTATCATTTGTAATTGAATCAGCAAAGCTATTTAATTCATCAAGAATTGCATTGTTTTCTTTTATATTTGGCTTGCTAAAAAAAATGTTCTTTGTAGTTCCATCAGCTAAATCTAGTTTCATTAGTGGAATTTCATTAGAAACATTATCTATTTCAATTATTTCTGAACTTTTATTTAAAAAGTCAATGGAAATATATTTACCAGTTTGAAAAAACCTTGTTTTTCTCATATTTTTAATAGAAACTCTGCTTGCAGTTAAATTTGCCACACATCCGTTTTTAAATTCAATTCTTGCATTAGCTATATCTGGAGATGAACTAATTACAGAAACACCACTGGATGATATTTTTTTGATTTCAGAATCAACTGAGCTTAATATAATATCGATATCATGAATCATTAGATCAAGGACAACAGAAACATCTGTTCCTCTTGGATTAAACTGAGCCAATCTGTGAGATTCAATAAACATTGGATTACTTATTTTATTTTGAATTGCAGTAAATGCGGGATTAAATCTTTCAACATGTCCTACCTGTATTTTTAAGTTTCTTTTTTTATTTAGTTCTATAAGCGCTTTCGATTCATTTAAGCTATTGCATACTGGTTTTTCAATAAAAATATGAACATTTGATTCAATACATTTCTTAGCATATTCAAAATGAAAGGGAGTAGGGGTTACAATGCAAACAATATCAGATTTGCTAATTAAGTCATTGGAGTTATCAAAAAAATCACAAGCAAAGTCCTTAGAAACAAGCTTTGCAATATCCAAGTTTTTATCATAAACACCCGTTAGCTGATAACTTTTAGATTCTGAGAGTTGTTTTATATGAAATTTACCAAGATGACCACATCCAATAACTCCAGCATGTAACATACATTTTGTTTTTTTACAAATTTAAACTTTTGCTGTCAATATGTTTAAATTTTGTTTTAATTTGTTATGATGTTGGATTCATTTAAGCATAAAGGTTTAAGAAATTTACTTGTTGAAAAGCTAAGACTTAAGGGAATTAAAAATGAGGCTGTTTTGGATGCTATATCAAAAGTCCCAAGACACCTATTCATGGATTCTAGCTTCAGTGACCACGCATATCAAGATAAAGCTTTTCCAATTTCATCTGGTCAAACAATTTCCCAACCATACACAGTTGCTTTTCAAACTGAATTATTAAATGTCTCCTCAGGGGATAAAGTTTTAGAAATTGGAACGGGTAGTGGTTACCAGGCTGCTGTACTATGTGAAATGGGAATTAGGGTATATACAATTGAAAGAATCAAGTCATTATTCTTAAAATCAAAATCATTTTTAGCATCAATTAATTATCATCCAAAAAGAATAATTTATGGTGATGGCTTTAAAGGATATGATGAAAAAGCACCGTATGATGCAATAATTGTTACTGCTGGTGCTAATGAAATTCCAAAAGATTTGGTAGCTCAAATTAAAAATGGTGGAGTAATGGTTATTCCCATTGGAAACTCTTCACAAAAAATGATTCAATATTTTAAAAAAAACACTGGCGAGTTTGAAATAAATGAGTTTGGTGATTTTAAGTTTGTACCAATGTTAAAGGATACTATTTAGAAAATTTATCTATTCTTTTTTTTATATCTTTTTCTTTTAAAGCTTGTCTCTTATCATATAATTTTTTTCCTGTAGCAGTACTAATTTCAATTTTAGCGTACCCCTTTTCATTAATAAAAAGTTTTGTTGGTACAATGGAATTTCCTTTTTGATCAACAGTTTTCTTTATTTTACGAAGTTCTTTCTTATTCAAAAGAAGTTTTCGTTCTCTCTTAGGATTGTAATGTTCACTGTTTGAAAATTCATACTTCTGAATATTCATATTGATGATAAACAGCTCATCTTTAATAAATTTGCAAAAGCTTTCCTTTATGGAAACTTTATTGTTTCTGATTGACTTAATTTCACTCCCAGAAAGTACTATTCCAGCAACATAATGATCGTGAAGATAATATTCAAATTTTGCTTTTTTGTTTACTATTCTAATTTTAGAACTCATTTAATAAAGAAAAAGTTTCTGTTAATTATTTTTTAATAAGTAGTTTTTTAATGTCTAAAAATTACAATTATATTCTTGATCAATTGTTTAATTTTGTTATTATCATAATTATTATACAAATATGCAAAAAGATAAGGAAATTTTTGATTTAATTGATGCTGAAAGGAAACGTCAAATTGAAGGAATTGAATTAATTGCATCTGAGAACTTCACTAGTGATCAGGTTATGCAGGCTACTGGTTCTATTTTAACAAATAAATATGCTGAAGGATACCCTGGTAAAAGATATTATGGAGGATGTCAAGTCGTTGACGAGATTGAATCCATAGCAATTGAACGTGCAAAGGAGTTATTTGGTGCCTGTTGGGCAAATGTACAGCCTCACTCTGGTAGTCAAGCAAATTCAGCTGTTTTTTTCGCTTGTTTAAAACCTGGTGATAAAATCATGGGTTTTGACCTTTCACATGGAGGTCATTTGACCCATGGATCTAGCGTAAATTTTTCAGGAAGATTATATAATCCAGTTTTTTATGGAGTTGAAAAGGAAACAGGATTATTAGATTATGATAAAATAGAAAAAATGGCAATTGAAGAAATGCCTCAAATGATTATTGCTGGTGCTTCCGCATATTCAAGAGATATTGATTTTAAAAGATTCAGGCAAATTGCTGATAAGGTTAATGCATTCCTTCTTGCAGACATTTCTCATCCCTCAGGATTGATAGCAAAAGGAGTTTTGAATGACCCAGTTCCTCACTGTCATATTGTAACAACTACAACTCATAAAACTCTGAGAGGTCCTAGAGGTGGTTTGATTTTAATGGGGAAAGATTTTGACAATCCTTTTGGTTTAAAGTTTAAAAGCGGGAAACTTAAAAAAATGTCCTCCCTTTTAGATTCTGCTATATTTCCAGGAAATCAGGGCGGTCCACTTGAGCATGTAATTGCAGCGAAGGCGGTTGCCTTTGAAGAAGCTCTTTCTGATGATTTTTTGAATTATATTGTACAAGTTAAGAAGAATTCCAGTGTGATGTCCAGAGAATTTATTAATAGAGGTTATAATATAATAACTGGTGGAACTGATAATCATTTAATGTTGATTGATCTAAGAAATAAGAATATAAACGGAAAAGAAGCTGAAGCTGTATTAGGTAAAGCTGAAATCACTGTAAATAAAAATATGGTTCCATTTGATGATAAGTCTCCTTTTGTAACATCAGGAATAAGAGTAGGTACTGCAGCTATTACTACACGAGGCTTGATCGAAAGTGATATGAAGTTGGTTGTTAGATTTATTGATGAAGCATTAAAAAATCATGAAAACTCAGAGAAATTAAATTCCTTATCTAAAGATGTAATCGACTTTATGAAGGGAAGACCTTTATTTAAAGCCTAATCATCAATTATTTGGTGTTGGTATGCTCCAAGATCAGGTACATCAGTTCTGTCAAAACCATTCAAATCAAAAGGGTAGAGGATTGCAAAGTTAACATCTCCTAATCCGATAACTTCTGAATCTTCATCTATTTCTAGATTATTTGCATATGGATCCACAAAGCTTGGATTTAAATTTAGATATAAGTTATTGTATTTGGGAGAGTCAAAATTTAAATTAGGATTATTTCCAAAAAAATTAGAGCTATCATAAAATTTGAATAATGTGTTGTGAACAACAAAGTCTAAGTCAGAATCTTCAATTTGCTCAACAAGAAATTCAATATTTTGATTTCCATAAATAATAGAATTGCTAAGCTGCATTTCAAAAAACTCATTAATATACCCATTGTTATCCAAATCAATATAATAGTCATTAAATAATAATGATGGAAATTGTCTTGCGCTAGATGTCCAATAATTAGTAATGGTGCAATGATTTAAGTTATACTTTCCACCAAAAATTCCTGCAAATGAAGACTGTCCAGATTTATTGATTACTAAGTTATTAGCATCTACTGAAGAAGCTCTGGATAAAATTCCAAAACTACTACTATTTAAAACTTTTACATTCTCTAAACTAAGTTGAGCTTCTTGATTAAATTGTCCGCCAGTAGTGTAAATTCCAATAGAAGCATTTTTAATAGTTGTGAAATTAAATTTATTATTTAAACTGCCATCCATTAACCAAATTAACCCCCATTGACCAGGAATGTCTTCAAAATATGGTTCAAGACGATCGCCTTGAATAATTACTTCATTTTCTAAAGAATCAATATTATTGCTCAATTCACCATTTACTTGAATCGACCCTCCACTACTAACAATAAGTCCAGAGTTTCTGTGAAAATGTATTCTTGTCCCTTTTTCTACAGTAAGAATTTGATTGGGGCCAATAGCTGCATACCCATAAATCACATAAGGTTTATTATTATTTAGCTGTAACTCGTCATTTTCTAGGTATCTTCCCCTAATTTCTGATTCTTCATTAATACCATCTCCATCTAAATCAATTGAAAGTGTTTCATAAAAATATTCGCCATTATTTTCAAATCTTTCAGGATAGATAAAAACAGCATCTTTTACAAGTGTAATTAATTCAACTTCTTGTGAATTATTGTTACTAAAAAATTCAATTTGATCTCCGTATATGAATGAATCATCTGTTGAATTTATATTTTCAATATTTATTGTAGTTTCAATAAAAATGTAAAGACTATCATTGGCTAATAATTCAATATTTTCAAATATTTTTCCTTCTGCGCCATTATTTTGATCATAAATTCCATCCACATTTAGTCTGTATAATGATTCTAAACCTTTTTTTAATTTTATTTCAGGAATTATAATATTATTAGATGAATTATTGTAAACTTTTAAATTATAGGTGCTCGAACCAATATTAGAAAAAACTGTATCAAGATAAATGGTGTCTTTTGAAAAAGAAAGTTGCGATTCATTTATGATAAATGAAATTTCTTTATCGCATGAATGCCATAAGATTAAGCATAGAAATAAACAAAAAAATGATTTTATATAATTATTCATTATTTTAAGATTTTAATTTCAAAAACTTTGTCCCACATCTTTCCAGTAACAAAAAAAGATTTTCTTTTAGGGTGGTAAGCAATTCCGTTAATAACATCCAGCTTATCATGTTGTGTTACCTTTTCCCTTAAATTAGATAAATTAATAACACCATCAATTGCACCGTTTTTAGGATTTATGATTGCAATCCCATCAAATAGGTATCTATTTGCATAAATTTTTCCTTCTGCCCACTCAAGTTCATTTAAGCCGACAACTTTATTTTTATTAGTATATATTTCAATATAATTTTCTTCGTTATAATTATTATTTGGATCTAAAATCCAAATTTTTTCAGTTCCGTCACTCTTGTAAAGTTTTATGCCGTCATTACATATACCCCATCCTTCTTTACTATTATTATAACTAAAGGAAGAAATTTTTTTAAATGTTTTAAGATCATAAATAAGTCCAATTTTTTCTTTCCAGGTTAATTGGATTATTTTATTATTTAAGATTGTTAATCCCTCTGCAAATTGGTTTGATGGTAATGAAATCTCATTTAAATATTGACCATTTTTGTAATCAACTTTAATTAATTTAGACATTCCATATTGACCAAGACTTTCATAGAGAGTATCATTAAAAAACTCAAAACCTTGAGTATAGTTATTTTTACTTCTGCTAAATTCATTTAAGATTTTATAATCAAATATTTCAGGGACTTTACTGCTAAGAATAGTGAATTTTATTTTTTCGTGTTTATGCTTATCTATAAATAATTCCTTTTTACCCAAGGTTAAATTCTCTAGTATAAAGTAATATTTACTTGATTCAGAAATATCTTTTTTTACAGGACTAATCGAGATCAATTTCATATTAGTCTTGATTTTAAATGTCAAACCTTTATCGATATTAACCTGAAGTATAAGGGTGTCATTATTTTTTAATTGACCATTTAAAATATTTGATTTAACAGATATTTTTTGATTACTTATATTATTATCACAAGAAAATTGTGTAATTAAAAATAATATTAATGTATAAATATAAAATCTCAATTTATTTTTTTTCAAATTTAAGCTATATTTTTTAACCTTTTACACTCATGATGGTTTCTAATAATAATGTATATTTGCTTTGGCAAGTCCTACACAACTAGCTCCTGATAAATCCTCCAGGGTGGGAACACAGCAAAGGTATTCGGTTGTAGCAGTGTGATGTAGATAGCTTGCCATTTTTTTTATGATGAAAAAAGTAGTTTTAGTAACGGGCGCTTCTTCTGGGATAGGTTTGTCAATTGCAAATTGTCTTCATTATCAAAAAAAATATATTGTTTATGGTACATCTAGAAAAACTAATAATAGGTCCGATTTTTCTTTTAATTTAATTGATCTAGATGTTACAAATAAATCATCAATTCAAAGGTGTATTTCTGAGATACTTAAAAAGGAGTCTAAAATTGATATTTTAATCAATAATGCAGGTGTAGGTATTACAGGTCCATTGGAAGAAATACCAACAAGTGAAATCGACAAACATTTTCAAACAAATGTTATTGGTCCAATATTATTGGTAAAGGAGGTTTTGCCGTCAATGAGATCTAGTAAAAATGGGGTTATTATTAATATAACTTCAGTTGCCGGGCAAATTGCAACACCATTTCGATCTATTTACAGTGGAGGTAAAGCTGCTCTTGAGATTATCTCTGAAACCTTAGCAATGGAGGTAAGAAGTTTTGGAATTGATGTAATATCAATTGCACCTGGAGATTTTAAGACAAATATTTCAAAAAGAAGATTTCATTCTCCAGTTAAAAATAAATCAGCTTATAAATCATATGCTAAATCACTTAAAAAAATGAATTTAGGAGTTCATAAAGGCTCAGATCCGGAAAAAATCGCCAAATTAGTTAGGAGTATTTTGCTAAAAAGAAAACCAAGACTAAGATATAAAGTAGGTTCATTTATTGAAAAAAATGGAATAATTTTAAAAAGGATTTTACCTCAAAGAATTTATGAAAAGTTAATTCTTAGGCTTTTTAGTTAAAATCTCCTCTTTTTTCTTCTTTTATTTATTGTAAATTCGCAAAAAATAATTTACATGAAATTTTTTATTGATACAGCTAATTTAAATCAGATTAAAGAAGCGCAAGATTTAGGTGTTTTAGACGGCGTTACTACAAATCCATCTTTAATGGCAAAAGAGGGAATCACAGGAAAAGAAAACATTTTGAACCATTATTATAATATTTGTAAAATTGTTGACGGAGATGTTTCTGCTGAGGTAATTGCTACTGATTTTGAAAAAATGATAATTGAAGGTGAAGAGCTTGCTTCAATAAACACTCAAATAGTTATTAAATTACCAATGACAAATGATGGTATAAAAGCTGCAAAATATTTTTCAAATAAGAGGACTAAGACCAATGTTACACTTGTTTTCTCTGCTGGTCAAGCTTTACTTGCTGCAAAAGCTGGCGCTACTTATGTGTCCCCTTTTTTAGGAAGATTAGATGACATTTCAACTGATGGGTTGAATTTAATTTCTGAAATTAGAGAAATATATGACAATTATAATTTTGAGACTCAAATTCTTGCTGCATCTATTAGACATACAATGCATATTATTGATTGTGCTAAAATTGGAGCTGATGTTATAACATCCCCGTTAAGTTCAATATCTGGACTACTAAAGCACCCACTAACGGATATTGGTTTAGAAAAGTTTTTAAGTGATTATAAAAAAGGAAATAAATAAAATATGTTATCAGTTTCTAATTTATCTATTCAATTTGGTAAGAGGGTTCTTTTTGATAATGTTAATACAACCTTCAATAATGGAAATTGTTATGGTATAATTGGAGCTAATGGGGCAGGGAAATCAACATTTCTTAAAATGCTCAGCGGTAAATTAGATCCTACATCCGGAAGTGTTTTTTTAGAACCTGGTAAAAGAATGTCAGTTCTTGAACAAGATCATAGGATTTTTGACAATAATTCTGTAATTGAAACAGTAATTATGGGTAATATGGATCTTTTTAAAATAAAAAAGGAAATAGATAGTCTTTATGAAAATTATTCTGATGAAAATGCTGATAAAATTGGTTCTTTACAGGTTAAGTACGAAGAAATGGACGGTTGGAATGCAGAAAGTAATGCAGCTTCATTATTGTCTAACCTTGGAATAAAGGAAGATATGCACTATACTAAAATGGTTGATATTGATCCTAAAATCAAGGTAAGGATTTTATTAGCTAAATCTTTATTTGGTAATCCTGATGTTTTAATTATGGATGAACCAACTAATGATCTAGATTATGAAACAATTTCCTGGCTGGAAGAGTATTTAGCAAATTTTGATAATTGTATAATTGTTGTTTCACACGATAGACATTTTTTGGATTCTGTTTGTACGCATATTTCTGATATTGATTTTGGGAAAATCAATCATTATTCAGGTAATTATACTTTTTGGTATGAATCTTCTCAATTAGCTGCTAGACAAAGAGCTCAGCAAAATAAAAAAGCCGAGGAGAAGAAGAAAGAATTAGAAGAGTTTATTGCAAGATTTAGCGCAAATGTTGCAAAAAGTAAGCAAGCTACAAGCAGAAAAAAAATGATAGATAAACTTAATATACATCAAATTAAACCCTCTAGTAGAAGGTATCCTGCTATTATTTTTGAAAGAGAGCGTGAGGCTGGAGATCAAATTTTAAATGTTGAAAATCTTTCTAATTCTGTTGAAAATGAAGTTTTATTTAAAAATATTGATCTAAACCTTTCAAAAGGTGATAAAGTTTTGGTTTTTTCAAGAGACTCAAGAGCTACAACAAATTTTTTTCAAATAATTAGTAATTGTTTAGAGCCTGATTCAGGTTCTTTTAATTGGGGAATTACTACATCGCAGTCATATCTTCCATTAGATAATAGTGAGTTTTTTAATAAAGATACCAATCTGGTTGAATGGTTAAGAGAATATGCAAATACTGAAGAGGAAAGAGAGGAAGTTTATTTGAGGGGGTTTCTTGGTAAAATGATTTTTTCAGGAGATGAAGCCTTAAAAAAGTGTAATGTTTTGTCTGGAGGAGAAAAAGTGAGGTGTATGATTTCGAAAATGATGATGAAAAAAGGTAATGTTTTAATTTTGGATGAACCTACAAACCATTTAGATCTTGAAAGTATTACTGCTTTTAATAATTCACTCAAAAATTTTAAGGGTACCATACTACTTTCAACACATGACCATGAATTTGCGCAAACTATCGCTAATAGGATTATTGAACTAGGTCCATCTGGGATTATAGATCGATATATGTCATTTGAAGAATATATGAAAGATTCAAAGATCAAGCAATTAAGGGAGTCAATGCTTGAAATTACCTAAGTTTAGCTTCGAAGCTTTTTTCTAGTTTATCAATAATTTTTTTTACAAGTAAATCTATTTCTTTAACAGATAAAGTTTTAGTATCATCGGAAATTTTAAAGCTAATTCCATAGCTCTTTTTCCCCTTTGGAAGATTCTTGCCTTTATAGACATCAAATAATGCTACTTTTTTTATTAAACTTTGATTAACATTTATTATTGATTCCCTAATATTTCTGAATTTAATATTTTCATCAACCAATATTGAAATATCTCTTGAAACGGTAGGAAATTTTGAAACTTTTTTAAATATTTTAGGTTTAGTTTTAATGTGTTTTTCAATATTATCAAAATCTAATTCAGCGTAAAATACTTCATTTTCAATTCCAATAAAACTCCTTTGTAAGGAGGAAATAAGACCATATTTGAAAATTATGTCCTCACCGATTGAAATTGATTCTGCATAATCATAATAGTCGTTAGAGAATTCATTATAAATTATATTTTCAAGACCAATTATGTTTATAATAGATTGAACAATTCCTTTTGTGTAGTAAAAATCAGTTGATCCATTATCACTATTCCATGATAATCCTAAATTTTTATTCCCACAAACGTATATTCCAATTACACTTTTTTCTGAATACTTTGATTTTTCATTTCTAGTATAAACTTTTCCAAATTCAAATAGTTTTAAATTATTATTTTGTCTGTTGATATTATGATTAATGACAGTAAGACCCGAGAATATCATTGAAGTTCTAAGATTAGATAAATCACTACTTTGTGAGTTTAAAATTTTTACTGATTTAGAGTTTTTATTATTGAAACGTTCTGGAGCTAAAGAATTAGTTATAATCTCATAAAACCCTAATGAAACTAGATGGTTCGATATGATATTTACTAATTTACTTTTGATGTTTTTCTTTTCAAGAATTAGAGATTGATTCAATTTTATTGATGATTTTACATTATTGTATCCATAAACTCTTAGGATTTCTTCAATAACATCAGCTTCTCTTTTTACATCATTTCTATAAGCTGGAATGGATAGTCCTAAATTGGATTCTGTTATGCTGCTTATTTTTATATCAAGGGAACTAATTATATTTTTTATAGATTCTTTTTCAATCTTTTGTCCTACAATTCTTTCAATTTTTTCAAACCCCAGTATTATTTGAGTATCTTCAATTTTTTTTGGATATAAGTCTATAAGATCACTTGAAATAATAGAATCAGGGCAAATTTCCTTAATTAAAAGAACAGCTCTTTTAAGGGCATACTTTGTTGTATTGGGGTCTATTCCACGCTCAAATCTGTATGAAGAATCAGTAGATAGATTATGGTGTTTGGCACTTTTCCTCAATGAGATAGGATCAAAAAAAGCACTTTCCAAAAAAATTGTATTTGTCTTATCTGAAATACCTGAATTTAAACCTCCAAAGATTCCCGCAAGACACATTGGTTCTTTTGAATTACAAATAAGAAGATCATCAGTTGTAATAGTTCTTTCGATTTCATCTAAAGTTTTAAATTTTATTTTTTTTGAGTTTCTTTTTATTATTACTCTATTCCCTTCAATTTTATCATAGTCAAATGCATGAAGAGGTTGACCAACGTCCAACATAACATAATTGGTAATATCTACAATATTGTTTATTGGATTTATACCAATTGAAGTTAATTTATTTTTTAGCCAACTAGGGGATTCAGAAACAATAATATTTTCCAATACAATACCACAATATCTTTTTGCTAAATCTTCATCTTCTACATCGATCTTAATTTTTTTTGTTCTTTTTTCTACATGAAAATTACTTACGGATGGAGTTTTAAGATCTAAATTAAATTCATTATGAATTAATCTAGCTCTTAAATCTCGTGCAACACCAAGATGACTCATTGCATCAGCTCTGTTAGGAGTTAATCCAATTTCAAATATCCAATCATTATAAATTTCGTAAATGGAGTTGAGTTTAGTTCCTGCTTTTATTTTTTCATCTAGAATCATGATACCACTTGTAGAGGGACCTAGATTAAGTTCATCCTCCCCGCAGATCATTCCATTACTTAGCTCACCTCTAATTTTAGCTTTTTTGATTTTTAATTTTTCATCATTTGGGTAAAGAGTAGTTCCATTGGTAGCTACAGCAACTGTAAGTTTATTTTTAACATTTGGTGCTCCACAAATGATTTGTAGCTCATCTTTTTCACCTATATCTACAGTTGTTATCTTAAGTCTATCCGCATTAGGATGTTTTTTTAAGGAAGTTATTTTCCCAACCACAACTCCTTTCAAAGACCCAGGAATAGATTCGTATTTAGAAATCCCTTCAACTTCAAGACCTAGATCAGTAAGAATTTCTGATACAGAGTTATGATCAAGATCAAAATCCAGGTATTCTTTAAGCCAATTATAGGAAATTTTCATTGCTTATTTTTGGAATTCATAACAAATATAATAACTAAACCAAAAGTCTTAGTAAATCAAAAACTTTTTTAATAACAATAATTTTTTTGATATTGCATATATGAATAGATATATGCCGTTTTTATTAGCAATTATTTTTTCTTGTAGCGAAAATAAAGAATCAAACACAAAGTATATTGGCTATTTAGTGTCAAATGATTCTATAAATATTCCATTTAATTTTGAGTATCAAAAAACTGGAATTACAATTTATAATGCAGAGGAATCAGTTTTTTTAAGTATTAATAATACTTTTAAAGACTCTCTTAGATTGCAATCTCCATTCTTTGAGGATTATATAAATTTCAAAAAAAATGGGGATTCAATGAATGGTAATTTATTTAATCAAAGTTTATCAAGAAAAATTCCTTTTTATGCTGTTCCTGGTTTAGATAGATTTGAAAATAAATTTTTCTCTGAAAATATAGATATAAATGGAAAATGGCGTATCATTTTTAATTTTTCAAAAAGTAATAGTTATGAGGGAGAATTAATTGTTAATCAATCTAATTCAGATATTTTTTCTACTATAAGAACTGATACTGGTGATTACGGATATATGCAAGGAAAGATGAATTATAATGAATTAAGTATTTCAAACTTTAACGGAAGTAGAGCCTATCTGATTAAAGGTAAATTAAATAATGATACTATACGGGGTGATTTCTACAGAGGGAATTATGGGTATAGCGATTTTATCGCCTTTAAAGACGATGATTTCAAACTTTCAGATCCTTATGGTATGACTAGCTTAAAGAAAGGATACGAATCATTTGACTTTAAATTTGAGGATATAAATGGAGAAATTATTTCAAGTAATGATAAAAAATTTGAAGATAAGTTGATCTTGGTGCAAATAATGGGTTCATGGTGTCCAAATTGTATCGATGAATCTAAATATTTATCACAGCTTAATAGGAAATATAAAGATATTTCTATTGTCTCAATTGCATTTGAGTATACAAAAGAGAAAAATCAAGCAATTAATAACTTAAGAAAAATAAAAAAGAACTTGAATATTAATTATGATATATTATTGGGTGGTTATGGAAGCACTGACAAAAAATTAATTCTAGAAAAGTTAAATTCTTTGGAAAAGCTAATTTCCTATCCGACACTAATTGTGATGGATAAAAATAAAATCGTTAGAAAAATTCATACAGGCTTTAACGGTCCAGCAACTGGTGATGAATATGTAAAATTTAAATATAATTTTGAAGAATTCTTAAAGTTTCTTATTTCTGAATAGATGCTAGCTTATATATTCCCAAATTTCTTTTTTATCAAAAATATTTTTTAGGTTTTTTGAAATAATGTAGTTTTCTTTGTTTTGTAGGTTAGGGTCTTTTTTGAGAATAGTACTCACTAATAATCTAACTTTTATAATTAATTCATTATCCTTAATTAGATTTGTTATTTTAAATGGAATTTCACCGCTTTGCTGAGTTCCCATTAAATTGCCTGGCCCTCTGATTTCTAAATCCTTTTCAGCTATTATAAATCCATCATTGGTTGAAACCATTGTTTCCATTCTCATTATACTTTCTTTTGTTTTCTTATGACCGGTAACCAGGAAACAAAAACTTTTATCACTGCCTCTTCCAACTCTTCCTCTAAGTTGGTGAAGCTGAGATAAACCAAACCTTTCAGCACTTTCAATAACCATTACTGTTGCATTTGGTACATCAACACCAACTTCTATAACAGTAGTTGAAACTAAAATCTGAGTTTTATTTTCTATAAAACGTTTCATTTCATTTTCTTTTTCATCATTTTTCATTTTACCATGTACAATTGAAATATGATACTCAGGCATTGGAAAATCTCTAGAAAACGACTCATAACCATCTAATAAGTCTTTAAAATCAAGTTTTTCACTTTCCTTAATCAAAGGATAAACTATATAGGCTTGTTTACCTTTATGAATTTGATTTTTTATAAATCTTATTAGTTTTAATCTATCTCTATCAGTTTGATGAAAAGTTTCAATATATTTTCTTCCTGGGGGAAGCTCATCAATAATTGACATATCAAGATCTCCATATACTGACATTGCAAGAGTTCTTGGTATAGGGGTTGCAGTCATAATTAAAACATGGGGTGGGAATTTATTTTTTAACCAAAGTTTACTTCTTTGAGCTACTCCAAATTTATGTTGCTCGTCTATAATTGCTAAGCCTAAATTATTAAACTGAACGCCATCATAAATTAATGCATGTGTACCAATTATTAAGTCAATTTTACCATCTTTGAGATCATTTATTATTTCTTTTTTAATTGAAGCTTTACTCGATCCTGATATTATTTTAATATTGATATTCAATAGTTTACATATTTCATTAAATTTATTATAGTGCTGGTATGACAAAATTTCAGTAGGAGTCATTATACATACTTGAAACCCATTCCCAATTGCAATTAAGGCACTCATAAATGCTACAATTGTTTTCCCTGAACCAACATCACCTTGCAATAATCTATTCATCTGCGCACCATCTCCAAGATCTTTTCTAATTTCTTTGATTACTCTTTTTTGTGCATTTGTTAGATCAAAATCAAGAATAGACTTATAAAATTCATCAAAATACTTTCCAATTGATTTGAAGCTGTATCCTTTAATTTTTTCTTTTCTAATAAGATTTTTTTTAATTAATCTTATTTGTAAATAAAATATTTCTTCAAATTTTAATCTTAAAATAGATTGATTTAGGTCATACGAGGATTGAGGATTATGAATACATATATAAGCAGAATTTCTATCTAATAATTTAAATTTTTTTATTATATATTCAGGTAGATTTTCATATATTTTTTTATTTATTAAAATTAGGAGTTCATTAATTAAGTTTCGCATTGTCCTATTGGTAACACCTCTTTTAATTAATATTTCTGTTGAAGGATAGATTCCAATTAACTTAGATTTTTTTTTAAGATTTTCTCCTTTGTATATTTCTAGATCAGGATGTGGTATTGATCTAATACCATTATATATGTTAAGTTTTCCAAAAACTATATAAGTTTGATTAATTTTGATCGTATCAATTAGCCATTTGTTGATTTTAAACCACACCAAATCAATTGTTCCAGTATTATCAGAAAGAGAGGCAACTAACCTTTTTTTTCTGCCAATTCCAACTTCTTTCAAATTTGTTATTTTCCCTATTATCTGGACTTCGGTAAGTAAGCTGTCAACAGATGAAATTTTATGAAATTTTGTTCTATCCACATACCTGTATGGGAATGTATATAATAAATCCTTGTAGGTAAATATTTTTAGCTGATCTTTAAGTAATTTTGCCCTATTAGGCCCAACGCCTTTTAGAAATTCAATTGGTGTGTTAAATATATCAATATTCATCTAACTAAATTTAATATTTTTTACTCAAGAATTTGAATAAATTTTGTTTATAACTAAATAATCAATATTTAATATTTATAGATAACAATTTTTAATTTAATATTTAATTTTATTCCCTTGAAACATTTCTTAGAAAATTTAAACACTTCGCAATTAGAGGCAACTTTGCAGATGAATGGCCCTATGATTGTGATTGCTGGAGCAGGTTCTGGAAAAACAAGGGTTTTAACTTATAAAATAGCTTATCTTATTACCCAGGATGTGGATCCCTTTAATATTTTGTCCCTAACCTTTACAAATAAGGCTGCTAAAGAAATGAAGGAAAGAATAACGAAAATTGTTGGTGATGAGGCCAAAAATTTATGGATGGGAACTTTCCACTCGGTATTCGCTAAAATATTGAGAATTGAAGCACATAAAATTGGATTTACAGCAAATTTTACTATTTATGATTCTGATGATTCACAAAAGTTAGTTAACAGAATAATCAAAGAACTTAATCTAGACAAAGACATTTATAAACATAAATTAGTTTTTTCAAGAATATCTTCAATGAAAAATAATTTTATTTCTGATATAGATTATAAAAAAAACGACGAGTTACTATTTTCAGATAAAATTTCCAATCAACCTAAGTTCCACATAATTTATTCAGAGTATGTTAATAGATGTTTTAAAGCTGGAGTAATGGATTTTGATGACCTACTATTAAAAACAAATGAACTTCTTACAAATTACCCTGAAACCCTTAATAAGTACCAAAATATATTTAAATATATTTTAGTTGATGAGTATCAAGATACTAATCATTCTCAATATTTAATTGTAAAAGCTCTTTCAGATAAATTTCAAAATATCTGTGTTGTAGGCGATGACGCTCAAAGCATATATAGTTTCAGAGGAGCAAATATTAATAATATTCTGAACTTTCAAAATGATTTTCAGGATTCTAAAATATTTAGGTTAGAACAAAATTACAGATCGACTAAGAACATTGTAAATGCTGCAAATAGCTTAATTAAAAATAATCAAAATAGACTTGAAAAAAATATATGGACTGATAATGAAAGTGGTGAAAAAATTAGTGTAAATAGATTACTAACGGATGGAGAGGAAGGAAGATTTGTTGCAAGCTCTATTTTTGAGGCAAAAATGCAATATCAATTAAAAAATAATGATTTTGCAATTCTTTACAGGACTAATGCTCAATCAAGGTCATTTGAGGATGCATTAAGAAAAAAGAATATCTCATATCGTGTTTTTGGTGGGCTTTCATTTTATCAAAGAAAAGAAATTAAAGATGTTTTAGCTTATTTAAAGCTTGTTGTTAATGTTAATGATGAAGAAGCATTAAAAAGAATTATAAACTTTCCTCCAAGAGGCTTAGGACAAACCACGTTAAACAAGATTTCAATACAATCAAACAAATTGAATGTTTCAGATTATAAGTTTATTAAAGATTTTTCTAAGGATTCAGAAATATTTAATAATTCAACTAAAAATAAACTCTCTGAATTTATAGTAATGATAGAAAGCTTGAAAATAAAAAATAAAGTGACAAATGTATTTGAAATGACGAAAGAGGTTTTAAAAAAATGCGGATTATACAAATACTTTAATGATGATGAATCAATTGACGGGATAAATAGAATTCAAAATATTGAAGAATTATTAAACGGGATTAAAGATTTTATTGAAAATGATATTTCAGAAGAAAAAACCGTTTCTGCATTTTTACAAAGTATTGCACTAATAACAGATCAAGATAATGAAGATCAAGACTCAAATAAAGTTCAACTCATGACAGTTCATTTAGCAAAAGGACTTGAGTTTCCTTATGTATTTATTGTTGGTATGGAAGAAAATTTATTTCCAAGTGCAATGAATTTAAACTCTAGAAATGAACTTGAAGAGGAAAGAAGGCTATTTTATGTTGCTTTAACCAGAGCTGAGAAGAAAGTTTTTTTATCATACGTTTTATCAAGATATCGATGGGGTAAGCTGATTGATTCAGAAAAAAGTAGATTTATTGATGAAATTGATAGTCAGTACAGAAGCGAAAAAATGATGCAAAAGCAATCTTTTACTAATGAAAGAGATGAATATTCTTACAATAAGGTTGGAATAAGATTTAAAGTACCTGAAAAAAAGCCTCCTAAAAACTTTGTAAAGGTTAAACGCAGTGCTACTAAAAGTAATTTATTTGATAATAGAATAATAAAGGGGAATATTGTTTTTCATGAAAGGTTCAAAAGGGGAGTAGTAGTTTCAATTGAGGGAGTTGGTGATGATAAAAAGGCTGAGATAAGGTTTGATAAATTTGGGAACAAAAAATTATTACTTAGGTTTTCGAAGCTAAAGATTATTTCATAAAAAAAATCCCACTTTGGTGGGATTTTTAGATAGTTAAAGATTTTAATTAATTAGAAAGACTTTGCATTTCTTTCTCAATCATATCATAAAATTGATCAATTTTAGGCATAATTATAATCCTAGTACGTCTATTTATTGATCTGTTTTCAGCTGTATCATTTTCTACCAGAGGGTCAAAATAACTTCTACCAGCAGCTATTAATCTGCTAGGATTAACATCCAAGTCTTTCAGAACGCGAACGATTGATGTAGCTCTTTTTACACTTAAATCCCAATTATCTAATAATTCACCTCCAGCTTTATAGGTTAAATTATCTGTATGGCCTTCTACCATACATTCAAAATCAGGTTTACCATTAACTACTGTTGCAACTTTGCCTAATATTTCTTTAGCTCTGTCAGAAACCTGATAGCTACCAGATTTGAATAATAATTTGTCAGATAGGGAAATAAAAACAACAGCTTTATCAACATTAACCTCAATATCAGGATCATTGATACCGATTTCCTTTTTTAAGCTTGTAACAATTGCAAAAGTAACACTGTCTTTTCTATTGAGAGCATCTTGAATCCTAGTAATTTTAAGATCTTTTTCTTTAATACTTTCTAGTGTTTTTTCTAAATTTTCAGCACCCTTTGTTGTAAGCTCTAAATAATCTTGACTTTGAACAAATAATTGGTCATTTCTCCTTTTCAAGTCTGATAATTGTTCCTTGTATGCCTCAGAAAGCGCTTCGGCAGTCGACTTTTCTTCCAGACATGAATTAAGTTTAACTGTAGCTGTATTTAATAAATCTTGAGTTTTCTTGTGTCTGTTTTCAAGTGAAGTGTATTCTTTTTTACTTACACACGAAGACAATACAAATAGAGTTATTAAGCTTAAAAAAATTTTTTTTTTCATTTTGAAATATTTGTTGTTAATTATTTAATATAAAATTAGCAAAAAAGGAAACTTTATACAGATAAATTTTTAGCTTTTGTGAAATAGATATTCACAAATAATAGATCTAGTTTTATAATGAATTATTTCCCTTTTATTATGTCGTCTATATTCAATTAACAGGTTAATATGTTTATAAAACGATAAATATGCCTTTATTATTGCGATGAAATGAATAGGCCCTTTCGAAAATAATAAATAAACAGCAATAATTGCATCCATAAAATGTTTTTCAAAAAGAAGTAAAAATAAATTATGTTTTGAGTTTTTAGTTATTGTAAAAAGCATATTTCTAAAATTGAAATATGTTTTCTTTGGATGATCAATATTTAATGTTCCAGCGTTAACGTGATAAATAGTTGAATTTGGATTAAAACTTATTTTATGACCACTATTTTGTAATCTCCAACAGAAATCAATCTCTTCAAAATGAGCCCAAAAAATTTCATCAAAACCACCAAACTTTTTAAATACATTATTTCTTACAAAAAAACAGGCTCCACATGCCCAAAAAATATTATTTATTTTATTGTATTGATTATTATCTTTTTCGATTTTATTATAAATTCTACCATTACAGTATGGGTAGCCATATCTATCTAAAAACCCTCCTGATGCACCAGCATAATCAAAATAATCTCTTTTGTTACTGTCTTTCATTTTAGGTTGAATCACAGCAGTTTCTTTCTCATTTTTAAATTGAATCATAACTTCTTCTGTCCATTTTTCTGTTACCTCAACATCATTATTTAAAAGACATAAAATATCATCATTAATTTTTTTCAGCCCGATGTTATATCCTTTGGCATAACCATAGTTTTTATTCAATTCTACAATATTTATCCTTTTAAAATTTGATCTAATAAATTCAACAGAACCATCTGATGATCCATTATCAATTATATAAATATTGTATTTGCTTGGAGTGAACTTAATTACAGATGGTAAAAATTTCTCCATTAATTTTATACCATTATAATTTAAAATAACAACAGCTAAACTTTTCATATTACAGGAAAATTAGCTAAGAATTTAATATTACTTCTTTCATCGTTAACCTTACAATAATAGTGATTTATTCCATTGGTAACCATAAGGTATTTAGATTTTAAAATTTTGTTGTAAATCAAAATTTGATCAAAGGTTTTTTGATTAATTTCAATATTTGGTGCTTTACACTCTACTAGTAAGTTTATTTTACCTTCATTACTGTATGAAACTATATCAAATCTTTTTTTTATTCCATTAAATTTAATTTCTTTTTCAATTGCAATTGAAAATCTGCTTATTTTTTTTTCCTCAATTAAAAATCGGATACAGTTTTGTCTAACCCACTCTTCCAATGTTAGTTGAATATATTTTTTTCTAATTAAATCGAAAATAAATCTTTTTTGACCTTCTTTTTTTAATCGAAATTCATAATTTGGAAAATTCAATTTTATCATAGTGACTTAGTGAATGCAATAAGTGAAATAAAAAACGACGTTAAGTTAAAATTTTTTTCTCCAGTTTATTTATTAATGGGTGAAGAAGAGTTTTTTATTGACCAAATAACAGAATTATTTATTAATAATATTTTAAGTAAAAACGAAAAGGAATTTAATTTAAATATTATTTATGGAAAAGATACAAGTGTTGATACAATTGTTTCAATTTGTAAAAAATATCCGTTAATGTCTGATTATCAATTAGTAATAGTTAAAGAAGCTCAGGATTTAGGCAATTCAATTGAAAATTTATCAAATTATTTGAAAAATCCGCTTTCCTCAACAATTTTGGTTATTAATTATAAGCATAAATTAATTGATAAAAGAAAATCAATTTATAAACTTATTCAAAAAACGGGTAAAGTATTCGAATCTAAGTTTCTGTATGATAATCAGGTTCAAAAATGGATTTCTGACAAATTCAGTAATAATGGTTTTTCAATTGATATTAAATCAGTTTCTCTTATTAATGAACATTTAGGTAATAAGTTAAGTAATATAAATAACGAGATCATTAAATTGTTAGAGATTAAAAAAAAATCAAAAAAAATTGATGTTAATGATATTCAAAAGTATGTTGGTATTTCAAAAGATTATAACAATTTTGAATTTAGAAAATCAATTGGTAATATGAATTTTAAAAAAGCACACTTAATTGCAGATTATTTTTCGAAAAACCCCAAATCAAATCCTTTGGTTGTAACCATAACTCTGTTATTTGATTATTTCTGTAAGCTTATGGTTTATCAGGTTAATTCTGATTTAAATCCAAAAATATTATCATCAAAAATTGGTATTAATCCCTATTTTCTTAATGAGTATGTATCAGCAGGTAAAAATTATAGTATAAAAAAAATTGTTAAGGTTATGTCTGTAATTAGGGAATATGACATGTATTCAAAAGGGGTGAAAATCAAGAAAGTTTCACCAAAACTTTTACAAGAATTGATAGCTAGAATTGCAAGTATTCATTAAATAGGAAAATCGGTAGGATTTGTTTCATTCATGATTTTATAGATTAAGTCAAAAATATCGTCAACAGATGGTTTTGAAAAATAGTCTCCATCTGTTCCATAAGCCGTTCTGTGATTTTTTGCTGTTAAACAATAAGGTTTATTATCCAAATACTCAAATATTTCTTGTTCATTAATAAGTTTATCAAGAATATATGAGCTGGCACCACCAGAGCAATCTTCATCAACAATTAGTAATCTATTTGTTTTTTTAATACTCTTTTTAATATCATGAGTAATGTCAAAAGGGATCAAGGATTGACAATCTATAATCTCACATGTAATACCGTATTTTTTGAGCTCTTTACAAGCTTTTTCTACTAAATTAAGAGTTGAACCGTAGGAAACTACAGTGATGTCATCTCCAAAAACAATTGTATCTATCCTTCCCACTTGAGTGTTAAATTCTCCGATATTAGTTGGTAATTTTTCTTTAGATCTATATCCGTTCAAACACTCGATTACTATAGCGGGTTGATCACCACTTAAGAGAGTATTGTAAAAACCTGCAGCTTTTGTCATATTTCTAGGAACTAGTAGATAAACTCCTCTGATTAAATTTATAATACCACCCATTGGTGAACCAGCATGCCACATGCCCTCCAATCTATGTCCTCTAGTTCTAATTATTAATGGACATTTTTGTTTTCCTCTTGTTCTGTAGTGAAGTGTTGCTAAATCGTCACTAATAATTTGTAACGAATATAATAAGTAATCAAGGTATTGAATTTCGGCAATAGGTCTTAAGCCTCTTAGTGCTAATCCAATTCCTTGACCAATTATTGTTGCTTCCCTAATGCCGGTATCAAAAACTCTAATTTCACCATATTTTTTTTGTAAACCCTCTAATCCTTGATTAACTCCACCTATTTTTCCAGAATCTTGACCAAATATTAAAACATTTTTATTTTTAGTTAGAATTTGGTCAAAATTATCTCTTAAAATTATTCTGCCATCAACTATTTGTTCTTCATGTTCAGAATCATATATAGGTTCAATATAATCAACATTTACTGGGTTCATCTCAGAAATACTGTACAAGTGAGAGCTGTAATCAATTTGATTATTTTTTTTAAGATTTTTAATCCAATCATCTAATTTTTTATAATTATCAAAATCATTTTTAAGTAACCCTCTTTTAATTTGATGAGAGGAGGTAAACAAATCTTTTTTATTTGGATATTTTAGTTCTTTTAAATCATTTATTATTTTGGAATAAGCTTCTTTATTCTTATTCTGATTCAGTAAACTTTCTAAGGACTTTATATTTTGAATTGTTTTTTTTACTGATTCAAATTTTGCTTCTTCGCTTGCTGTTTTTACTTCATTTTTTACATCAATTTCGAGTTGATTAATTTCAGCTTCTTCAACAATTTTATTTGTAAGGATCCATTCACGGAATTTCGATAAGCAGTCATATTTGTTTTCCCAAAAAAGTCTTTTTTCAGATTTATATCTCTCATGAGAGCCAGATGTTGAATGGCCTAAAGGTTGGGTTAATTCCTTCACGTGAATTATTACCGGAATACTTGATTCTCTACAAATTTTTTCGGCTTTCTCGTATGTCTTCATAAGTTCAACATAATTCCAGCCATTGATGGAAAAAATTTCAAAACCGTTGCTGTTATTTTCTTTTTTAAAACCTTTAAGAACTTCAGAAATATTACCTTTAGTTGTTTGATATTTAGATGAAACAGAAATTCCATAATTATCATCCCAAATGCTAAGTATGATTGGTATTTCCATCACTCCCGCAGCGTTAATAGTTTCAAAAAATAATCCTTCACTTGTTGCTGCATCTCCAATAGTTCCCCATGCTATTTCTCTTCCATTATTAGAAAACTTTTCTGCACCAGGAATCTCTACCTTTTTATATATTTTAGATGCCTGAGCTAATCCGAGTAATCTTGGCATTTGACTAGCTGTAGGAGATAGATCTGCACTTGAATTGTACTGATTTACCAAATTATTCCAGTTATAATTAGCATCAAGGCTGTGGGTTGCAAATGAACTACCCATTTGTCTTCCTGCACTCATTGGATCGTAATCAATATCTGTATGTGCATATAAACCAGCAAAAAACTGTTTAGGAGTAACTTCATTAATTGAAAACATAAAGGTTTGATCTCTGTAATAGCCAGATCTAAAATCACCTTTTTTAAAATATTTAGCCATTGCAAGTTGAGGGAGTTCTTTTCCGTCACCAAAAATGCCAAAACTTGCTTTTCCAGTTAAAACCTCTTTACGACCAATTATACTACATTCCCTACTGACGTACGCTATCTTGTAGTCTCTTAGAATCTCTTTTTTAAATTCATCTATGGAAATATTTTTTTGGTACTTAGTTGAAATCATCAAAACAAAATGGAATTGTGCAAATTTACTTAATACTTACTGTTTTTGCAATATTATTAATTTGTCAACTTAAAAAAAACTTAGAAATTGGGTGAGAAGTTTTCTTTATTATGAAATGAATTCAAAATATTTAATACCTCATCACTGGAGTCGGTTAGTTGAAATAATTCTAAATCTTTTTCACTGATGTTTTTATTTTGTTTTAACAAAACTTCTTTAATCCAATCGAAGAGTCCAGACCAAAAATCAGAGCCTACAAGGATGATAGGAAATCTTTCAGATTTATGAGTTTGGATCAACGTAATTGCCTCAAAAAATTCATCAAGTGTCCCAAATCCTCCAGGCATTACTACAAAACCTTGAGCATACTTAACAAACATAACTTTTCTTACAAAGAAATAATCAAAATTAAGTTTCTTGTCATTATCAATAAATTTATTATCAGTATGTTCAAAGGGAAGATCTATACATAATCCAACTGACTTGCCATTTTCATTTTTTGCTCCTTTATTGGCTGCCTCCATTATACCAAAACCACCACCAGTTATGACTCCATAACCGCTTTTTACAATTTTTGACGATATTTCCTCAGCAAGTTTATAATATTTATCGCTAGGATCAGTTCTAGCAGAACCAAAAATAGAAATACATGGACCGATAGCACTTAGCTTTTCATATCCTTCAACAAATTCACCCATAATTTTAAAAATTGACCAGGAATCATTTGTTTTAGTTTCATTCCATTTTTTATTGTAAGATTTATCCATA
>NTKO01000017.1 GCA_002457735.1 Bacteroidetes bacterium MED-G13
TAATATAAATTTCAACAGAATTTCATTAAGATCAAATGTAAATATCAACTTAACCCCAACTACGGAAGTTGCCGTGAGATTCAATGGAAATTTTGACGATTATAATGGTCCGCTAAATGGGGGAGAAGAAATTTACAAACAGGCCATGCAGACAAATCCAGTATTATATCCAAAATACTATGACCCTGACGCAAACTACTTTAATACAACTCACATTTTATTTGGTAATTATGGTCAATTTGGAGACTATCTAAACCCATATGCAAACATGGTTCGCGGATATAAAGATGAAAGTTACAATAATGTATTGGCAACAGTTGAATTAAAACAAAATTTAGATTTTATAACCAAAGGGTTAAAAGCAAGAGCACTGGTTAATACCTCTCGCTACTCTTTTTATAATCTTGAAAGAAAATATAACCCATTCTACTACACACTTGCCAACTATGATTTTCAAAGTGATGCTTACTCATTAATAGCTTTAAATCCAAATCAAGGTACTGAATACCTAGAATACAATGAAGGTGCTAAAGTAATTTCAAATTCGGTATATTTTGAAGGTTCTTTAAATTATAACAGGATCATCAAAAAAAAGCACAATATTTCTGGAATGTTAGTTGGTATATTAAGAGAACTTAAGTATGCTAATAATGGCAATCTCCAAACTTCATTACCTTATAGAAATATTGGTCTTTCTGGTAGATTCACTTATGCATTTGATAGTAAATATTTTGCTGAATTTAATTTTGGACTGAATGGTTCTGAAAGATTTGCAAAAAGTGAAAGATTTGGTTTTTTCCCCTCCTTTGGATTTGGATGGTATGTATCCAATGAGCCCTTCATGGAAAAGTACGAAGACATAATAACAAAGCTAAAATTAAAAGGAACTTATGGCCTAGTAGGTAATGATCAGATTGGAAGTGCAGAAGATAGATTCTTTTATATTTCACAAGTTAATTTAAATGACGGAGGAATGGGTTCAATGTTTGGTGAAGAATTTAGTAACTATATAAATGGAGTAAGTATTGACAGGTATGCTAATGATCAAATTACGTGGGAAAAGGCTACAATGACAAATTTAGGATTTGAGCTTGGGTTTTTTGGAAAAATTGATATTCAAGCAGACTATTTTACAGAGTACCGATCAAATATTTTGATGGACAGGGCACAGACTCCTTCAACAATGGGATTGCAAGCAGCTATTAGGGCTAATGTTGGTGAGGCATCTTCAAAAGGTTTTGAGTTTACAATAGATTACAAAGAAAGTTTTAGAAATGACTTATATATTTCTGCAAGAGCAAACTTTTCCTATGCAACGAGTGAATATGAAGTTTATGATGAATTAGATTTTATTTCAGCTGGACTTCCATGGAGGTCTAGAATTGGACTAAATCTATCCCAGCCATATGGCTATATAGCTGAAAGACTATTTATTGATGACGCAGATATTGCTAACTCTCCGCTACAAACATTTGGAGAATATATGCCTGGAGATATAAAATACAAAGACATTAATAATGATGGAATCATTGATATTAATGATGAAGTGCCTATAGGATATCCTACAACTCCTGAAATAATATATGGTTTTGGAATTTCCAGTAGCTATAAAAATATAGATTTGTCTTTCTTTTTTCAAGGTTCTGCAAGGTCTTCATTTTTTATTGATGCATACAGAACCTCTCCATTTATCGATACAAGCGGAAGCGCAATTGGCAACAATGCATTATTAACAGCTTGGGCAAATGATTATTGGTCTGAAGATGACAGAAACTTGTATGCTGCCTGGCCAAGGCTATCTGATCAACTTATCGACAATAATAATCGTAACAGCACTTGGTGGTTAAGGGATGGTGGTTTCCTTAGACTTAAATCAATTGAAATTGGATACTCTTTTAGAACTGAAAATTTTAACAAGGTAAAGCTTGATACCCTTAGAATTTATTTAAGTGGGACTAACTTATTAACCTTCAGTAAATTTAAAATCTGGGATGTAGAAATGGGTGGTAATGGCTTGGGTTATCCAATACAAAAAGGAGTAAATTTTGGAATTAACATGAACTTTTAAAATGAGAATTAAAAATTATTTATTGGTGGCATCTTTCTTTATTTTTTCAAATTGTGAAAAAGATTTTTTAAATGTTGTGCCAGATAATATTGCAACCATTGATTTGGCTTTTAATAATAGGGCAACCGCTGAAAGATTTCTCTCTACGTGTTATACTTATATTCCAGAACATGCACACGCTGAGCAAAATTTTTCTTTAGTAGCAGGAGATGAAATTTGGTACTATGCTGAAAACGATTTTTATATGAATAATGAAACGAGTTTCAGACTTGCCAAAGGACTACAAAATTCTTCATCTCCTTATTTAAATTATTGGGACGGGGGAAGAGGGGCTCCTCACAGTCTTTATGATGGTCTTAGAGATTGTAATATATTTTTAGAAAATCTAGTAGCTGTTCCAGGTTTGACAGAGGAAGAAAGACTAAGATGGCTCGCTGAAGTAAAAGTATTAAAAGCCTTTTATCATTTTTGGCTACTAAGAATGTATGGGCCAATTCCTATTATTAGAGATAACTTATATGTAGGTGTTTCATTAGAAGAAACTCAAGTTTCTAGAAATTCTGTTGATTCAGTTGTTGAGTACATTGTTGAGTTAATCGATGAAGTAATTGAGAGTGATGCTCTGCCAGGAATAATTAGCTACATATACACAGAACAAGGCCGAATTACCCTACCCATTGCAAAAGCAATCAAAGCAAAAGCATTGGTGTTAGCTGCAAGCCCAATTTTTAATGGAAATACAGACTTTAGTGAATTAATAGATGATAATGGTAACTTTCTAGTAAGTCAAACTTATGATCCCAACAAGTGGGTTTTGGCAAAAGAAGCATTGTTTGATGCCATCATAAGCGCAGAGGAAAATGGCCACTCGCTTTATGAATTTACTACTCAAATTCCAATTAATGGAGAAATTAATGATGTAATAACCCAGGAACTTAGTCATCGTGCGGGAATTACTGATCCATTTAATTCTGAAATAGTGTGGGCTTTTGAACCAGCATGGACTGGTGACTTACAGCAATGGTGTCAACCAAGATGGACAGCAGATCACCAGGCCTTATTTAATTATACTAAAAAATCTCATGCACCTACTTTAAATATGGTGGAAACCTTTTATTCAAAAAATGGTATTCCAATTAATGAAGATGTAAATTGGAATTATGACAATAGATACGATGTAAGCTCTATTGATGACCAAGACGAATATCATAAATATTTTGTTGAAAAAAATTACAGTACTGCTGAGTTACATCTAAATAGAGAACCAAGATTCTATTCTACCATTGGTTTTGATGGAGGAAAATGGTTCTCCCTGGAGACAACAAATATCGAACAGATCCCTCATCTAAATGCAAAAGCCGGGGCACCATCTGGAAAAAATGGTTTTGAAATTTATTCAATCACAGGTTATTTTGCAAAAAAACTAGTTCATTATGAAAATATTATTTCACTACAAGGCTCTACAATAAAAGGATATTCCTTTCCTATAATTAGGATGGCTGACCTTTATTTAAATTATGCTGAAGCGTTAAATGAAACAAAGGAAAGCCCTGATTCAGAAGTATATGAATATATTCAAAAAGTTAGAACTCGTGCAGGTCTAGATGAAGGTGGGGATCTAATTAATACTTGGTCACAATACTCAAGTAATCCAAATAAACCTCTCTCAAAAGAAGGTATGAGAGATATTATTAGACAAGAGAGAATGATTGAATTAGCCCTAGAAGGACATAGGTATTGGGATTTGAGAAGGTGGAAATTAGCAGAAGAATTTTTTAGTAAACCAATTAGAGGTTGGAATATTTTTAGGCCTGATGTTGAAGGATTTTATGAAGTAGAAAATATTTATTACAGAAATTTTCTAAAGAAAGATTATTTATGGCCTATTAGTCAAAATGAACTCTTAAGAAACCCTAATTTAATTCAAAATCCAGGATGGTAATCCAAAAAATTAAAATAAAGAGATTAATGAAAAAATTATTTAAGATTACAATTTTTATTTTATTACTAGCATGTGTTGATGATTCTGCACATGGCCCATACGGGAGCGATAATACTCCCCCTGGAGTAGTTGATATTAATGAAGTGGTTAATACCCCTGGAGGGGCGATTATATATTTTACTCCTCCTAATGATTCAGACTTATTATATGTTAAAGCATCTTTCACAGATGAAAATGAAATTGATAGAGAAGTTATTGTATCATCAGTTATTGACTCTTTAAGCATAGTTGGGTTTGCTGAACAAGGGAACTATCCTGTAGATGTTTTTGCAGTAGACAGAGGCGAAAATGAATCTGAAGCTGTTCAAGTTACTATTTCACCTCTTGAGGCTCCTATACATGCTATATTAAATTCAATAGTCGGAACTCAAGATTTTGGTGGAATTAATATTGCTTACCAAAACCCTACTAGAGCTGAAGTATCTCTAAATATGTCAACAATTGATGATGAGGGCAATATAGTCTTCAGAGAATCTTTTTATACTAGTCAGGCTGACAGCTACTACAGCTTTAGAGGCTATGATGCCGAGCCCACTATCTTTGTGATTTATGTTGAAGATAAATGGGGGAATCAAACAACAACAAGAAGCTTTGAAATTACTCCGTTAGAAGATATTTTTCTTGACAAAGAATTCTGGGCAATTGAGTCGATGCCAGGAGATGAAAGTTTCAGTGAATATGGATTTACCGCAAATCAAATTTGGGATGGATATTGGAGTAATCAGTGGAATTGTGGACATACAAACTTTCTCCCACTACCGCATCAATTAACTTTAGATCTTGGACAAATTGCAAAATTAAATAGATTCAAACTTTACCAAAGAGGTGGTTCAGAACTTTACAAACATGGAAATCCAAAAAGATTTGAAATATACGGTCGATTAAACCTTGACAATCTTCCAATATATGACCCAGATGACCCAGGAGATGGATGGATATTTCTGGGTTATTTCGAATCTTTTAAGCCCTCGGGACTACCACCAGGATCTAATAGTGCTGAAGATTATGAATTCCAAGATAATGGTGAAGATTTTGTATTTGATTTTGACGCTAGGCAACATGATATAAGATACATAAGGCTTGTAAATATTGAGTCTTGGAACAATCAAATGGTAACAGTAATCGGGGAACTATCTTTTTGGGGGAGTATCATAAATTAGTTATATGAAATATAATTTATTTAAAATATCGGTTTTTACAATTCTACTTTTTATAGTTTCTTGTGGGGATATCGACTCCATTCATGAGCAATATTTACAGGGAGAACAAGTCTATGCCGGGAAACTTGACACATTGGAAGTAAAGCCAGGCTATTATAGAGCCCAATTAGAAGGACAAACTCAATTCCTTGGAAATTCAAATCAAATTATTATTGAGTATGATGATCAGACGGATATTTATGATATAAATGAAGATAATTTTCAAAATGGAATTTACAAATTAATATTACCTGAACTGGAAGAAAAATCATATGAGTTTACTGTTACAACCCAAGATGAAATTGGGAACTTATCTGTGTCTCAAATCGTTGCAGGTTTCGCAATTGGGGATATATTTGTTTCTGATCAAGACCCTAGGGAAATAATAGATTTTAGTTTTGAAAGTGATGGAACATACGCAAACTTTTATGGAAATGCGCAATCTGAAAATGTTATTTATACGCTTGTTGATTATGAAAATGAACAGCAGCAAATTACTCGTGATACTGTATTCTTTGATGATAGTAAATTAAGACTTCAACAATTCAAACCTGAAGGAATTTTAAATACAACATCAGTTATACAGTCTGGTTTAAATGGAATCGATTCTATTGAATTAGCTCCATTAAACTATGTAATGCCCGATCTTCCCTACACTGAGCTAAATAAAAACTACATGAGTCTTGTTAATATGCCAAGTGACAATCCTGGCACATATAATAATGCAAATCCACAAGAATATTTATTTGATGATATTACATCATGGAATGGGGATGATACTTTTACGTATAACTCTGGCCCCTCTTCTATTCCTAGTCATTTCACTGTTGACCTGGGAGTAATGACCACTCTCAGAAGGGTTGATATAAATATGATTGACCCAGTAATTGATTCGTCTTCAAACCCTACAAATGTCCAAATTTGGGGAAGAGATAACTTATTATTTGCTGAAACACCTGTTGCTGATGATGATGACTTTATTAATTCTGGGTGGGTTCTATTACACGAGGAACAAATTAACGGAAGTACATCAAACTATTCCAGTTTTATTGTTGAGCCCTTATCCTCGCTAAAAAGATTTATTAGAATAAAAACAACTTCTTCTGTAAATAATCAATCTGTAAAAATTACAGAACTCAGTTTTTTTGGAGAAAATATTGCACCTGTTGAACTTGACAAAGGGGGTTTTTCTATTATTAATATGCCGAGTGATAACCCTGGAACTGCTTATGGTGCAAATCCATCACTATATCTTTTTGACAATAATAGTTTCTATTCTGGAGACGAATTTGGCTATCACTCAGGTGAAAATGCAGTGCCTGGTCATTTTACAATCGATTTGGGGACATCCACATATTTACAGAAATTGAATTTTGAATTTAGACCAACATGGAGTTTTAACGGCAATACACCTACTCAAATTGAGATTTGGAGCAGAAGTGATCTTGAAAATGCAGAAACAGGTTCTAATTTTGAGATTTTGGAAAATGAAGTTGTTTCTGAGCCAACTAGTACTGAGGAATTAATAGCAGCAAATTGGACATTAATTCATTCATCAAATCTTGATGGACAAAACATTAGCAATGCTGAATTAGAAATTAATAGTGAAATAATATCCAAATTTATAAAAATTAGATATGTGAATACAGTTGGAGAAAGTGCTTGTCAAATTATTGAAATCAGTGCTTTAGGCTTTGGATCTTTTGTTGAAAACTAAAATATATATGAAAGCGAAAATATTTGTAGTCCATTTATTTATTTTCTCTTTAACTTTTAGTCAGCAATATTATAATTATGTAGATACAAAAATTGGATCTAAAGGTAGCGGCTTAGCGTGTGGATATAATTTTATTGGTCCTACCTACCCTTTTGGTATGGTTCAGTTTACTCCGAGCTTCTTCTCACCGAATAGAGGTTTTGTCATAACGCAACTAAATGGAGCTGGATGCTCTAACATGGGAAACTTCCCGATTCTTCCAATCAGCGGTAAACTAAATGTTTCACCCAATGATATGAACGGGTATGAGAAATATGAGAAAATTAAAAACTCAACTGCAGGATATCTTTCATTGTCTATGAAAGACAGCATTGATGTTGATTTGACGGTTTCTAAAAGATCAGGTGTTGCAAGGTTTAATTTTTCTGAATCAGCTTTGGGAACATTAATTGTGGGTAGTGGAATAAACTCTTCAGAGTCTACAAAAATTAGAAATTCATATATCAAAATAACATCTCCAAGATCTGTTGAGGGGTATACACAAGGAGGAGATTTTTGCGGAACAGAAACAAATTATAAAATTTTTTTTGCTGCCGAATTTAGTAACGATGCAATCGAATGCGGTACATGGAAAGACAAAAAAATTTCCCAAAAAAAATTAATGAATGGGAAAAACTCTGGAGCATACTTTACTTTTAATACCGCTATTGACAATGAAATCACCTATCAAATTTCTATTTCATTTGTTTCTATCGAAAATGCTAAAGAAAATCTTAAAAGTGAAAGACAATTTGCTGACTTTGATTTTTGCAAAAAAGAAACTCAAAAAATATGGGATAAAAATTTATCAAAAATTATAATAAAAAGTGACTCTAAGGATAAACTAACTCAATTTTATACACACCTTTATCACTCGATGATTCATCCAAATATTGTAAGTGATATTAACGGTGAATATATGGGGGCTGATTTTATTAAAAAAAGAGTTGAAAAAGGGAGGGATCATTACAGCTCATTTAGTGTTTGGGATACATATAGAACACAGGGACAATTAGTTGCGATATTATTTCCCAAAGAAAGTAGTGACATGATGGAATCATTGGTAAACTTTGCAAAAGAGGCAGGTGGATATGGTAGGTGGATCTTGGCAAATATTGAGACAGGAATAATGCAAGGAGATCCAACGCCAATTTTAATTTCAAACTCCTATGCTTTTGGGGGTGATAATTTTGATGTAGAAAGCGCCTATGAATTCATGAAAAAAGGTGCTTTACAACTTAGATTGAGATCACAAAAACAAGAAATTAGACCTTATTTAAATGAATACATAAATGATGGTCACACCTTTGCTTCTATGGCATTAGAATATTGCTCCTCTGATTTTGCTATAGCACAATTTGCAAAACATGCAATATCAAATAATAAAGACTATTTGTTTTTTAAAAAGAGATCTCAAAACTGGAAAAATTTATATAACCCTAAAACTAAATGGCTGAACTCAAGATATCCAAACGGAATTTGGAAAAACAAGACACATGATTGGAGAGAAGGAACTTACAAGAATTATTTTTGGATGGTTCCGCATAACTTGAGTACTTTAATTGATACTATCGGAGGGAAAGAATTTGCTGAAAAAAGGCTTGACAGCTTATTTACAAGATTAGACGCTGACTACCATCAAGATTGGTTTGCGGCAGGCAATGAACCAGATTTTCAAGTACCGTGGATATACAATTGGGTAGAAAAAGAGCAAAAAACTAATGATGTTATTAGTAGGATAATTGACGAAATGTACTCAAGCGAAGAAGATGGGCTTCCAGGCAATGATGATTTAGGAACTATGGGGGCTTGGTACGTATTTGCATCTTTAGGAATTTACCCATTAATACCTGGGGTTGGTGGTTTTTCAACTAATATTCCACAATTTGTGGAAAGTAAAATCATTCTTGGTAACGGAAATATTTTAAGTATTTCCAAAGATGATGCAAATGGCAAATTTTTAAATAAAATGGAGCTCAACAAAGTGCCCTTGGAGTCTTCTTGGGTCTCATGGAGTAAAATCAAATTGGGAGGCGAAATGAAATTTTTTACATCTAATTCTATTAGGAAAAATAATTTTACAAAAGAGCCACCTAGTTTTAAATAAGATCTATATGAATAAAATAAAAAGTATACTAAAAATCTCTTTCGCTTTTTTAATGATAATTTTCTTAGCAAGCGTAAACAATAAGGATGCAAAAAATAAACTTATTAATTATGTAGATCCCTTCATTGGGTCAGGCGGACATGGTCATGTTTTTGTTGGAGCAAATGTTCCTTTTGGCGGAGTTCAAGTTGGTCCAACTAATTTTAACAAAGGTTGGGATTGGTCATCATCTTATCATTACTCTGACAGTATTGTAAAAGGATTTTGCCAACTAAATGTAAGTGGAACTGGTATGTCGGATCTTGGTGAATTAACAATAATGCCAGCTACTGGAAAGGTAAAAACAGGTGCTGGGACACAAAATAATCATATGGCTGGATATTCATCATTATATCGAAAAAATAAAGAGTTTGTTAGTCCAGGGTATTATAAAGTTTTTTTGGAGAGATATGGAATCGATGTTGAGTTAACAGCAACCGAAAGAGTTGGATTGCACAAGTACACATTTCCAAAAAGTGATAAATCAAGAGTAATAATTGATTTAGGGGAAGGAAGTGCAGATAGACCAACGGAAACATACCTAAAAAAAATTAACGACACCCTGTTTGAAGGGCATAGATTTTCGTCTGGATGGGCAAAAGATCAATGGGAGTTTTTTAGCTTAATTATTTCAAAACCTGTGAAAGAATTTCTTGTTTATGATAGACATAAGCGTTTTTATGTAAACGAAAAAAAAGGTGACTATGTAAAAGGGTTTTTAGAATTCTCTACGTCAAGAAAAGAAGAAATTTATGTGAAAATGGGAGTTTCAACTGTAAGTACAAAAAATGCATTAGAGAACCTAATGACCGAAATGCCGGGTTGGGATTTTGAAAAAGTAAAAAAAGACGCTGAAGAAAAATGGGAAAAAGAGCTTTCTAAAATAAAAATCAAAACAAATGATCTAAAGAAAAAAAGAATTTTTTACACTGCTATGTATCACACAATGATTGCCCCTAATTTATATCATGATATTAATGGCGAGTATAGGGGAACAAATAAGGTTGTTTATAAAGATAATTCATTCACAAATTATACATTATTTTCATTATGGGATACTTACAGAGCAGCTCATCCGCTATATACTATAACACACCCTGAAAGAGCAAGTGATTTTATTAATTCAATGGTAAAAATATATGAACATCAAGGTAAATTACCTGTTTGGCACTTAAGAGGAAATGAAACAAATACAATGCCCGGTTATAGCGGAGTACCTGTTGTTATTGACGCTGCTCTAAAAGGCCTAGATAATATTGATCTTGAAAAGATTTATGAAGCTGCCAAAACAAGTGCTATGGGAGATTTTGAGCCTGGAGTAAAAGAACTTATGGAGTATGGATATATTCCTGCCGATTTTATGGTAGAATCTGTTGCAAGTAATATGGAATATGCGATTGGTGATTGGGGAATTGCCCAACTAGCAAAAAAACTAGGTAAAGATGAAGACTATAAATATTTCAAAAAAAGATCAAAATTATATAAAGAATATTTTGACAAGGAAACAGAATTCATGAGAGGAAAACTTTCAGATGGATCATGGAGAACTCCATTTGATCCTGTTTCAGCACAGCATAGAATAAATGATTACTGCGAAGGTAATGCATGGCAATACTTGTGGCTAGTTCCTCAGGACCCTGAGGGCTTAATAGAATTACTTGGAGGAGATTACGCATTTAATGAAAAACTAGATAAGCTTTTTAGTATGTCTTCAGAACAAGAGATTGGGGCATCGATGGATATAACAGGATTAATTGGACAGTATGCGCATGGGAATGAACCAAGCCATCATACTACATACATGTATGCCTATTCTGGGCAACCTTATAAAATTGCTGACAAAGTAAGATATATAAATAATGAACTATATACTGATCAACCTGACGGGCTCTCAGGAAATGAAGATTGTGGTCAAATGTCTGCCTGGTATATTTTTTCATCTATTGGATTCTATCCAGTGAACCCATCAAATGGGGCGTATGTCTTCGGATCTCCCCTTTTTGATAATGTGGAAATTGATGTGCCTGGTAGAAAAAAGTTCACTGTAAAAACGGTGAATAATAGTGATGAAAACATATATATTCAATCAGTTTTTTTAAATGGTAAAAAATACGATTATTCATACATTACTCACAAACAAATTACAAGCGGTGGTGAATTAAAATTTATAATGGGTTCTAAGCCAAATTATGGATTTGGTGTTAACAAAAAGTATAGACCAAAATCAATTGTATACTAATGAAATATGCTCAAATAACATTATTATCTTTTTTTTTCACATGCCAATTATTTACAAATAATTTTGATGAAGATTATGTGTCTTATGTAAATCCACTTATCGGTACAGACTCATCATTTGAATTATCAAAAGGTAATACTTATCCAGCAATTGCAAGGCCCTGGGGAATGAACTTTTGGACTCCCCAAACGGGAAAAATGGGAGATGGCTGGGCTTATAAATATCAGTCGAATGAAATTGTTGGCTTCAAACAAACTCATCAACCAAGCCCTTGGATAAATGATTATGGAGCGTTTTCAATAATGCCCACAGTTGGGGAAATAAAAGTTAATGAAAAAGATAGAAAAGCAAGCTTCAGTCACCAAAATGAAATTGTTGAGCCACACTACTACAAAGTATTTTTAGAAAATATAAATACTAATGTTGAATTCACAGTGACAGACAGGTCGTCCTACTTTAAAATCAGGTTTCCAAAAACTAAAAAAGCTAATATAATCATCGATGCTTTTTTTAAAAAATCTGAAATTATTATTCTTCCTGATGAAAATAAAATTTTAGGAGTAGCAAAAAATAGTTCAGGAGGTACTCCTAAAAATTTTGCTAACTATTTTGTCATTGAGTTTAATCAAAAATTTTACGATTATGGAGTCTGGAGTGGAAGTGGGTTTAAATCTAAAAATACAAAATTAAAGGGAGAGCATGTAGGTTCTTACTTATCATTTGATACAAGTGATAATCAAGAAATTGAAGTAAAAATATCATCATCTTTTATTAGTCATGAACAAGCAATTATTAATCTTAACAGAGAGCTTCCTAATTCTAAATCTTTTGATAAGATTCTAAGTGAAGGAAGAAAAATTTGGAATAAGGAATTGTCAAAAATAAAAGTCAAAACTTTTGAGAACGATAAAGAAGCTTTAAGTAATAAAACAAAATTTTATTCTTGTTTATATCGGACAATTTTATTTCCTCGAGCTTTTCATGAATATGATTTGAATGGAAAACAAATTCATTATAGTCCGTACAACGGTAAAGTTTTGGACGGCCCTCTGTATACAGATAATGGATTTTGGGATACATTCAGAGCTGTTTTCCCTTTCTACTCAATTTTTTATCCGGAAAAGCTTGGTGAGATAATTCAAGGTATAATGGTAAATCCATATAAAGAAAGTGGTTGGCTACCCGAATGGTCAAGTCCTGGGCATCGAGACTGTATGATTGGTTCAAACTCCGCATCGATTATTGCTGAAGCCTATGTTAAAGGAATTAAAAACTTCGATGTTGAAACTGCTTATGAGGGAATTATAAATAATACCAATAATGAAGGACCTCTAAGCTCTGTTGGAAGAAAGGGAGTGCAGTTTTATAATAAGCTTGGTTATATTCCCTTTGATGTAAATGTTAACGAAAATGTTGCACGAACTCTCGAGTATTCTTACAATGACTTTTCAATTTGGAAATTAGCAAAACTTTTAAATAGGCCTAAGGATGAAATCAACCTATTTAAAAAAAGAGCAAATTATTATAAAAATGTCTTTGATAAATCTACTAATTTCATGAGAGGTAAATTAAAAAACGGAAAATTCCAAAGGCCCTTTGCGGCAGATGCCTGGGGTGGAGCATTCACTGAGGGAAGCTCATGGCATTATACTTGGTCGGTTTTACATGACCCTGAAGGACTAATGAGTTTGATGGGAGGAAGATTAAATTTTATTAAAAGATTGGATGAAGTATTTTCTACGCCTCCTACCTCAGACTTCTCATATTATGGTTTTAAAATTCATGAAATTTTAGAAATGGAATTATTGGATATGGGGCAATATGCACACGGGAATCAGCCTATACAGCATGCAATATACTTTTATAATTTTGCTCGTCAACCCTGGAAGACTCAAGAAAAAATAAGACATGTAATGGACAACTTATATGGAGATGGCCCTGATGGTTATTGTGGTGATGAAGACAATGGCCAAACCTCAGCATGGTTTGTATTTTCAGCAATGGGATTCTATCCTGTAGCACCTGTTACGGGTCAATATGTTATAGGTAGTCCCTTGTTTGAATCTATCAAACTAGAACTTGCTAATAATAAGTCTGTCAATATAAAAGTTTCAAATAATGAAAAAGAAAATGTTTATGTATCATCGGTAAAAGTAAATAATCAGAACTACAACAAAAACTGGCTGGATCATTCAATATTTGTTACTGGAGGAGAAATTGATTTTTCAATGTCATCAATTCCTAATTATTCGTGGGGATCTGATAAAGGGAGTATTCCTTATTCAATGAGTTTAGAAAAAAAATAGAAAGTGTCGGGATGACAGGATTTGAACCTGCGACCCCACGGCCCCCAGCCGTGTGCGCTAACCGGACTACGCCACATCCCGAATTAACATTATTCTAGAACAATTTTCCGAAATGATGGATTAAAATCAGATTCAATTAAATCCATATTTTTATTTAATAATTCTAACTTCAAGCTTACTCTTCCCTTATCTAATCCTTCAATATAATAAGGCTCCCAACTATCCAATAAAAATTGATGCGTAAATGTTTTTTGTGTAATTGTTAATCTAACTTTATTTCCTTTAGAAGATAAATTAGTATTAACCAAATAAAAGTCAAGTAAAAGTTTTTTTGTGTCATCTCCTTTATAAACACCCTTTGGTCGGCTGTAAAAAAGAAACTCTTGTGATAAATCTATTTCATCAGATTTATTTTTTGCAACCTGTGTTAAAATATAAGCTTTTTGGTTTTTAACAGATTCATGAAAAGATCTTGATAAAAAAGCTAGTATTACATTATTTTCATTTTTTAATTCCTTGGAAAAATTTTGATCATAATGGGCAGAATATGGATCATTGTTTACAATAAAATGTATATGCTGTCCTTTTGAAGAATTTGCTAGTCCATTTTGAATAGCTCCCTGTGTTTGCTCTCCAAGTTCAAAGTTATCAGCTTGAAAAGAAAAATTATAATCAGTACTTGAAAGCAATGAGTCAATTCCAAGAAGTTTTAACTCAGATGTATCATAAATTGGTGAACCTTTGAGCTTTGTTATTGTTACTACTTGTTTGGAAATACATGAGGACAAAATAATAAAACTTAATAAAAAAAATACCTTTTTCATATTGATTGTTTTAATTTAAAAAAGCGTCTTTTTAAGACGCTTTTTTATATTTTTAAAAAAATTTTTATTACTCCTCTACTTCTGCTGGAGGTTCCGGAACTAATGCTTCATAGACAAAAAATCTATAAATCTTTCCATCTTTAACTTCCCCGTCGATCATAGCATTTTTTACCACTTTTTCACCATCAACATTTGTTTCAACCCTATGGCCAACAATGAACCAATCAGCACCACTTGGAATTGATTTATAAGGCATAGCCCAATAAATATCCCATTTTGGGCTTTCAGCTTCAAACCAAGCACTCAATGCTTGTTCATGTTGTTCTTTACCAAAGATTCTACTTCCGTCAGGCCCCTGTATAAAAATTGAATCAGAATTCATAGACATGATTTTTTCCATATCTCTCTCATTGTGTGCATCAATATATTCTGACCACAAGTTTGTTATATCATCCGATCCAGCAATAAACTTTTCTTCTGGCATAGGTGCAAAAAATCCAACTCCTTCTACTACAGGAGCATTACATGCTGAAAAAATAACAGCGAAAATTAAAATTAGTTTTTTCATAATTGTATGTTTAAATTATTATATTAAAATTTAGTTACTAGAGACTTTCACCGGCTGACCTTTTTCTCCTAGCCAAGATACTTGAAATATTAGAGTTTCATTGCCAGTACTTGAGGATTTATGCCAAGTATTAGCAACACCTAAAAAAGCAGAGCCAGGCCCAAAAACTTGTTCCTTTGTAACAGTCTTTTCTCCGTCTAGATCTTCTAAAGGTGTACTTTCATCAAACTTTACAGTCAGTTCACCCTGTATTACATATGCAACTCCAGTGTAAGGATGATAATGCCAACCCGACTCAAAGCCTTTTTCCCATCTTGCTGTTTGCCCCGTAATTCCAGCCTCACCTTTGGGGTATGAAAAAACATTTCCCATTGGGTCAACGGAAGTTTCTTCCATTGATACACCATTTGTAAAGGGAAATTCAACATCATTTTTCTCAACAGTTACATTTTCTGATTGAATACAGCCCAAAAAAACAAAAATTGACAATAATAGTAATACATACCTCATAACTTATTAGTTTTTTTAAAATTTATTTATACAATATAAATAATTTGACAAAAATAAGGTGTTTTAATTTGATAATTTTTCGATAGAATTTTTAACATATTTTCTATCAGTTTTTCCGTTTACATATAAAAATTTATTTAAACAGAATACTTTTTTTGGTCTGATGATCTTTTCAAATTTTTCTAAACTTTTAATCCAGTCAGGTGGTATTTTTTTTTCAAAAACAATCACAAGCTTTTGACCTAATTTTTCATCTGCAATAGAGCTGATTATAAAATTTTGGTCATAACTTTGATTTAATTTTTTTTCTAATTCCTCTGGATTAATTTTTACTCCCCCAGAATTAATTATGAAATCCTTTCGCCCCAACCAACTAAACTCCGTTTTGGAAAGTAGATTAATTTCATCATTGGTCTGAATTTTTTTTATGGATAAATGAGGAGTATTAACTAATAGACATCCTGATTTTTTTGCAAATGTTATCCCTTCCAGCGCATGAAAGTTTTTTTCATTATTAGTTAGATTTTTAATTGCAACATGAGTTAATGATTCTGTCATTCCATAAGTTTCAAATATTCTATTTTTAAGACTTAGGATTTTTCTTTTTAAATCATTTTGGACAGGACCTCCTCCGACAATTACGTTTTTTATTCTTTCAATTTTATTGATTGAATTTGCCAATTGCAATGGCGTCATTGCGATTAGATCATAATTGTTTTTTATATTATTAATAGGTTTAGATTTAATCGGGAAAGTATAAATATCTAAGCCTAAGACTAAAGCCCTGATGAACATCATTTTCCCAGCTATATAGTCCACAGGCAAACAGTTAATTACACGGCTTTTTTCATTGAGATCAAATGTTTTTTTGGTCAGTAAACAAGATTCAATAAAATCTACTTTTGGGATTTTTATTTTTTTAGGATTTCCGGTAGAGCCTGAAGTTTTAACTTCCAAGTAATTATTTGTAGCAAACCATGAGGCAATCAAACTCTTTAAAAATAAAAGGTCTTTATTTGAAGTTATTTTTTTCAAAAGAGATTGCTCATTATGAGAAACCCCATTTAACTTAAAACTTTTATGAATTCTTTGGTTCATTGATTTTATCTAAAAAAAAACTTGAGTTCCATTGTTTACTATCTCCATAAAATATTTTACCTTTTTTTACGAATAATGGAGATTGAATATTGTTTGAATAAATATTGCCAGTGCCCAAACCCTGTTGTATGTAGCAATTTTTTGTGCTCACCCATTGTGAAATAGTATTTAGCCCAATATTGCTTTCTAATGCGCTTGTAGCCCACCATCCTATTGAATTTTGCTCAGCCAAATGAATCCACCCATTTGATTCTGCCAATCCACCTATTAAGCTTGGTTTTATAATTATATATTTTGGTTTTATATTTTTTAATAATGACAATTTATTTCCATTATTACCTATTAACTCCTCATCCAGGGCAATAGGGATAGGGGATTTTTCACATAAAAATGACATAAATTCCCATTGATTTGTCATTATTGGCTGCTCAATCGAATGAATTTCAAAATTGCTTAATTTCTTCAATTTTTCAAGAGCATTATCTTTAGAAAAGGCACCATTCGCATCTAGCCTAATTTCCAAATCTGAAGCTGAATATCTAGTACGAATCGTATTTAATAAATCAATCTCTTGTGAAAAATCATGAGCTCCAATCTTTAACTTTAAACAACTAAATCCTTGGGATAATTTTAAATCAATCTGATTACGCATATTCCGCATGTCAGAAATCCAAATCAAACCATTTATATCAATACCTTTAATTCCTTTGGAAAAATCTGAATCAAAAAGATCAAACGGAGTTTCTGACATCAAACTTTTTTTTGCAGTTTCAAAAGCAAATTGAACAGCGGGAAAATTATTGAATATTTTTTTATCAATTTCAGTGTTATCATTTAAGTTATGACATAATTTGGTTAGAACATCATCAATTTTAGATGCATTGTCAATACTTAGACCCGGTATGATACTACATTCTCCAATGCCAAAACGTTCTTCATTAGATAAAATCAAAAACCAGCTTTTTTTTTCTCTCAGTGTATCTCTGGATGTTTTAGCAGGATTAATAAAACTTAAATTATGGCTAAAATATATGGCTCTCATTAATTAAAAATATGGATATTAATACAGATACTAAAAAAACACTAATTGCTAACTCAGGAAGAAGAGGTTTAAAATCGATTGGAAATTTAGATCGGAATACTTTGTAAATATGCCTAAGTAAAATTAGAATGGAAAAAATGATAAGAACAAAATTCGATGAGTAATCGAATTCTATAAGCCAAATAAAAAGTAAAGAAATACTTAAACAGATCAAAAGATAATGGTAATACTTTGAATACTTAAATCCTATTTGCACGGAAATTGTACGTTTCGCTGAATTCTTGTCATTTTCAATGTCTCTTATATTATTTATATTTAATACAGCAGTGCAAAGAAGACCAATAATAATTGCTAATAAAATTACCGAATGATCAAAAAATTTAGTGTATAAAAAATTTGAACCTACAACACTAATTAGTCCAAAAAAAATAAAAACGAAAAGGTCTCCAAACCCGTAATAGCCATAAGGGGTTTTACCTACAGTGTAAGTAATTGCAGCAATAATTGAGCACAAAGAAAGACCAATAAAAATTGATATATTTAACAGACTATCATCAAATACATAAAAAATTAGAGTTAGCGAAAAGCCTAAAGAAAATACACTGGTAACAATTATGGCTCTTTTTATTTGACTTAAGGTGATTAAGCCTGATGCAACAACCCGTTCAGGGCCAATCCTATTATTATCAGTCCCCTTTAAACCATCACCATAATCGTTGGCAAAATTTGAAAGTACTTGAAAACAAACTGCTGTTACTATTGCTAAAATAAATATTATAGAATCAAAAAAACCTTGATAAATGGAAAATGATGATCCAACTAAAATACCTGAAATTGAAAGTGGAATTGTTTTTGGTCTAGCTGCTTTAAGCCAATTGTAAAAAAGAAATCTTTTCACTAAAATATGAATGAGAAATTAAGGAAACTTTGGGTACTTTTTAAAATTTGGATCTCTTTTGCTTAAAAAAGCATTCTTCCCCTCTTGAGCTTCATCCGTCAAATAATACAGTAGAGTAGCATCACCAGCCAATTGCATTAATCCATGTTGACCATCAAGTTCTGCATTTAAACTCCTCTTAATCATTCTTAGTGCCAAAGGACTTCTTTTTTGGATTAATGAACACCACTCCAAAACAGTTTTTTCTAGATCCTTTAATGGTACAACCTTATTTACCATTCCCATTTCAAGTGCTTCTTTTGCAGTATATTGTTTACATAAAAACCAAATTTCTCTAGCTTTTTTCTGACCAACATGTCTTGCTAAGTATGAGGAACCAAAGCCTCCGTCAAAGCTTCCAACCTTAGGGCCAGTTTGACCAAAAATTGCATTCTCACTAGCGATAGTTAAATCACAAACAACATGTAATACATGGCCTCCTCCAATGGCATAACCATTTACCATAGCTATTACTGGTTTTGGCAACTCCCTTATTTTTTTATGTAAATCAAGGACGTTCAGCCTGGGAACTCCGTCATCTCCAATATAACCTCCGATTCCTTTTACATTTTGATCTCCACCACTGCAAAAAGCTTTATCACCTGTTCCCGTAATAACAACAATATCAATTTCATTATTTTCTCTGCAAATTTCAAATGCATCAAGCATTTCAGTATTTGTTTCAGGCCTAAATGCATTATATACCTTGGGTCTATTAATTGTTATTTTTGCAACACCATTAAAAAAATCAAATTTAATGTCCTTATAATTTTTTACTTTTTTCCAGCTTACTTTCATATCATTAAAGGTTAATTATTTTTCTGACTTTGACAAATATCTAAAATATTCTTTTAAAATTTTTTTGCTTTTATCTGAGTCAGTTTTAATCTCTAAAATCTTTGGCTTCTTTGAATGATTAAAAAAGGTAGCTAGAGCAAAATTCAATCCAAATTTTGTTGAAACTGAAAAATATTTAAAGTTGAACATCTTGGCTAAATTGTACGCAGAATAATTGTGTTTTGTCTCAATGTACTCAGTAAAAGTACTATTATTTTTATAGCCAGGTAAAATTTTAAAGATTCCTCCTCCCTGATTATTTATGATGATAATTCTAAAATGATTTGGAATATACTTTATACCAAGTGCATTCATGTCATAAAGAAAGCTTAAGTCCCCTGTAACCAAAACAACCGGAGCACCTTTTGCAGCCATACCAATTGCTGTGGATGTACATCCATCAATACCACTAGTCCCTCTATTACAATACATAGCATTATTATTTTTTAAATCAAATAATTGAAAATATCGTACTGGTGAACTATTTGAAACTTGTATTCTATAGTTGGATGGAATTTTATTAGATAATATTTCAAATACTTTTAAATCAGAAAACTTTACAACTCTTAAAAATCTTTTATGTCGATTATTAATTTTTTCTCGAAATTCTAACCAATTGTCTCTAAATGAAAAAGTGCTTTTTTGTGACTCCAAGTTTTCAAATAGATTATTTGGGTCTGCTTGTATGTGATTAACTTTTGTAAAATAGGTACTATTAGCTGTACTGAAGCCTATATGGTAATGATTATTGGCTTTATAATTTCTTAAAAATGATTTAATTTTTTTTGAAATAATCATTCCACCTAAAGAAATTATCATATCTGGAGATAAATCATTGAATAGACCGTCAGACTCTTTCATTAGTTCAATAGGTGCAAGTAATCGGTCAATGTTCGATACAAATATTTCATCATTAACATTAGAAGTATGTTCATTAAATACAACAATATTTCTTAGAGAATTTATATTACGAATTGAAATCTTGGAAAGAGATTGCTCCTCTTGAACCCCAATTATTAAAAGTATTTTTTTTGTTTTTTTTATATGGCTTACAAATTTTGTAAATGTTGATTTTTCAATAATAATAGGCTTTAGTTTTTTTCTCGCACTTAAAACTATTTCTGGCTGATCAATAAAATTATACAATGGCTCTTCCAGTGGAATATTTAAATGAACAGGTTGGTTTGATTTAAGACATAATTCAAATGCTTTCTTAATTTTTGTCTCATTATTATGCTGAACTTTTTTTTGAAGTTTTATTATTTCTTTCTCTGAAATGCTCTTTGATATTATTTTTTGAAAATTACTTTTTATTATTTCTTCTGTAGCATGCGCTGGGTCTTGCTCTAAGCTATCAGAAAAGTGAATATTTTTGCCAAATACATCTTGCTGATTAATTGTTTGACCATCTCCAATATTAATTTTGTATGCAGGTCGATCTGCTGAAAGTACGATTAAAGGAACTCCACTAAAATATGCTTCAGAAATTGCTGGATAATAGTTTAAAAGTGCTGATCCAGAGGTGCAAACTAAGATTATAGGTTTAGTTGACCTTTGAGAAAGTCCAATAGCAAAAAAAGCAGCAGATCTTTCATCAACTATACTATAACAATTAAATTTTTCATTGGATGCAAATCCAATTGCCAAGGGTACATTTCTGGATCCTGGAGATATTACAACATTACAAAAATTGTACTGAATACATGAAAGTATCAATGTTTGGGCAACTGGGATTTCAGGATATTTCATATACAGCAAAAATAATAATAATTAATCCTTAACTGGAATTAAAAACCCTAAGAATAGTTTTTGATTTTTCTAAAATTTCATTCCACTCATTTTCCGGAATGCTATCAGGTGTAATTCCAGCACCAACGAAAATTTTTAGCTTATTCCCAGTAATCTGAGCACATCTGATATTTACAAATAAATTACACTCATTTTCATTTATAATACCTAAATAACCTGTGTAAAACTCTCTGTTATACTTCTCATTTTTTAAAATATAGTCGATAGAGCATTGCTTAGGAGATCCAGCAACAGCCGGTGTTGGATGAAGGCTATTTATTATTTCTGAAATTTTCCCAATTGTTTTTGCAGTGATTGAATTCCTTAGGTGAAATAAATTTGCAGCACTTATAGTCTCTAATTTTGAAATTGAAATATCATCACAATTCTCAGCTAAATTATTAATCATATCCCTTAATACGATTTGCTGTTCACTGAATTCCTTATCACTCCATTTTTGATTATGATCAGTTTTAGTTGCAGCTAGAGCATGAGCTGTGAGGTTATTGTTTTTTATCTCGACTAACTGCTCTGGTGATGCTCCAATCCAAACACCAGTTTCCTCTGAAAAAAACATGTAGGAAAAGGCACTTGGATTTAATGAAATTAACCGCATAAAAATCTCAGATTCAGCAACATCTCGAATGCTATATTCTAAACATGTAGAAGCAACAATTTTTCTTAGTTTAAGTTTTTTAATATTATTAATTGCTTTTGAAACATATGAAACAAACTCCTTTTTCTTATTCTTAAAGTTTATTTGTGTGTGTTGTATGGGGTCATTAAAAATAGATTGGACAACAGATTTGGTAATAATTTTTTTTTGTGATTTTATATAAATTCCATTTTCTGAAGAATCAAAGGGCATAAATATAAAACCATTCTTTCCATCCAATTCATTAGATGTAATTCTTTCAGAGCTTCCTATAATAGAACTTACTATATCCTTCCCCCCAAATTTATAAGCGACAAATGGAATTTTACTTTTTACACTCGAATCAATTAATTCAATGAACTCTTTTATGGGTATCATTTTGAAGCAATATAAATGGTGGAAGATCCTAAGAGTTTTGGTCTGATAGAAATATTTTTGAACCCAACTTTCTCTAAAATATTTTTAAATTTTTTCCCCGACGGAAATGATTCAGCGGAATTTAATAAGTATTGATACGCTAATTTATCTTTTGAAAAAATACCCGCAATTAAAGGAATATAAGTTCTTGTAAAAAAAGAATATAAAAATCTAATTACTTTATTTTCTGGGATAGATGTTTCAAGAATAATTAAACAGCCCTTAGGTTTTAACACTCTAAAACTTTCACTAAGACCCTTTTCTAAATCTTGGAAATTTCGAACCCCAAAACCGATGGTTACAAGATCAAAAAAATTATCACTATAATGTAAATCTTCAGCATCCCCATTTTCTAGAGAGACTAACTTTTCGAGTTTTTTTTTTTTAATTTTTTTTCTGCCAACATGTAACATTTGCTCAGAAATGTCGATGCCAACAACTTTGCAATTTGGGATACTTGCCAGCATAATAGCAATATCAGCTGTTCCTGTCGCTATATCCAAAGCATTTAATGGATTCAATTTTTTTGCTAAGGACAAAATGTTTTTTTTCCATCGATTGTGACTATTAAAAGTGATAATCCAATTAAGAAAATCATAATCATCAGAAATTTTATCAAACATTTTTTCTATTTGATTTTTCTTTGAACTACTAGATTTTTGGTAAGGTTTTAACATCAATAGATAGAGACTCCAATTTACAATTATTTAGCAATAATAATGCCGTGAGCTTATCTAAATCCTGGGCATCAGAAACCAATAGCAAATATTATCAATGTATAAAATGATTAAATATTATACAAATAATTTGAAATCTATAAAGATTGATGAAGCTATATAAGGGATACGTTTGTAGCAGCTTTTCCTTTTCTACCTTCACCTTCTTCATAATCTACCTTATCACCTTCTTTGATTGTTTGGTTTCCAAGTGCTGAATAATGAACAAATAGGTCCTCTCCAGTTTCATCATTAGTGATAAAACCATAACCTTTAGATTCATTGAAAAATTTTACTGTTCCTTTCATTTTTTGAATTAAATTTCAGCAAATGTAGTTTTTATTATAATAGTAAATGATATTTTTTAATAATATTTTTCACTTTTTATAATTATCATATAAATACAATGGCAATGATAATGAAAAACCAACAACAAATAATGAGATGATATATTTAGTAAAACATTTAGCACTTATTTTTTTATTTGAAAATTGATATATAAGAAAAACTAAAAAAGAACTGGCAGCAACTGTAATATCCATAGTAATCATAGATATTGCGTGATTAGAATACAATTGATCTAAAAACCCTGTCATTGACCAATTATTTTCTTTTAAAAAATTTATCAAATGGTAATATGGTAGAATAACACCAAGAAAACATAAAATAAAAAATATCTTTTTCATAACTTTTTTTACTCAATGTAGTAAATACTCTTGTTCTTTGTAGTATAATTGTAGTCTAAAAAATCAATTTGTTAGAAAAATATTTTCAATGCCCGCACTGTTGGCAAGAGCAGTTAAAACTGATTGACCCTTCTGAAAAGAATCAAAATTTTATTGAAGATTGTGAGATTTGCTGTAACCCAATAGATTTTGAAATTTTAATTAATTATAATGAAATTGTTGATTTTCAAATTAAAAAAATAGGTCAATAAATGAATGCTAAAAAAAAACTTGATTTAGTCATTTGGGGGGCAACGGGTTTTACTGGTCAATTAGTATGTGAATATATAGCTCACTCATATGACATTAAAGATCTAAATTGGACAATTGCTGGGAGGAATGAAGAAAAGTTATTGAAACTCAAGAATAGATTGAATATTAATAACCCTATTTTAATAGGAAATAGCAATGACAAACCTAGTCTAGAAAAAATATGCGGTAAAACAAAAGTAATTTGCTCAACAGTTGGGCCATATGCAATCCATGGGACTGAATTAATTCATGCATGCGTAAAAATGAAAACTAACTACTGTGACATTTCAGGAGAAACACAATGGATAAGAAAAATAATAGATACATATCACGAAAATGCTAAAAGTCTAAAAATCAAAATAGTGAATTCTTGTGGCTTTGACTCAATACCCTCTGATATGGGTGTGTATTTTTGTCAATCAAACTGTTATAAAGAAAACGGAGAATATGCTAATGCTATCAATATGCGTGTTGCTGGAACAAAGGGTGGCTTTAGTGGGGGGACATATAATAGCCTAACAAATGTTATTCATGAGGCTAGTGTGAACAAGTCTGTAAGGAAAACATTAAATAATCCTTACGGGCTGAATCCTATCAATGAACAAAGTGGCCCTGATAAAAAAGATTTGCGTTCTGTTATATATGACAAAGAAGCTAAATCATGGATTGCTCCTTTTGTTATGGCGGGTATTAATACTAAAATTGTCAGAAGGAGTAATGCGTTATTTAACTATAAATACGGAAAGTCTTTTTTATATAGTGAAGCAGAACTTGTTGGAGATAGTTTCCTGGGTAAAATAATTGGGTATCTTAGCCTAATTCCAATTTTAATGGTAATTCAAAAAAAAGGTTCAATAATAAAAAGAATTGTGGACTTATTTGTTCCTAAGGCCGGTCAAGGACCTTCAAAAAAACAAAGAGAAAATGGGTTCTTTAATCTAAACTTTTACTTTAATAATAATCGTAAAAAATATTTAGCAAAAGTCACAGGTGACATGGACCCTGGGTATGGATCAACTTCAAAAATGTTGGCAGAATGTGCTGTATGCTTGGCTCTAGATGATACATTAAATAAAAATTATGGTGTAATAACACCATCAGTTGCATTTGAGGAAAACATCATACAAAGATTAGAAAATAATGCTGGGCTTAAATTTTCAATAAAAAAAATCTAAGGTATTTTTTTTAAAATGATATTATCATTTATTACCCCGTCTTCTATCAACTTCATCTCATCATCGAATACTTTCCAAACAGAATTTTCAGAGGTTATTTTAATTTTGTTTTCAATTGAATCATCTATAATTATTTCTCCATTTTTTGTGTATTCCCATGTAATTTCTTGCTCTTCGTATATATACGAGTCGATAATAAAAATTGCTTTATTTTCATTCATAAACAGAATATACATTTCTAAATCTTTAAAGAAATCTATAATCAGTCCTGAACTAAGACTAGCAACCATCTTCTCATGAGTTTCCAGCTTATTCATATTATCCTCTAAAATTTTTTCAATGTTCAAATCTATTTTCCACTTTCCAAGAATGCTCTCACTATTTTCTTGAGTGAAAGCAAAAAAAATATTAAGTGTTAAAAAAAGAACTAATATTTTATTTTTCATTTTGATTAATTATATATTTCTCTTAATTAATGATACAAAAAATGTGCTAATCTATTTTAATTTGAAGAGTAATCTTTAAAAACTCTTTTGTAAATTGAAAAAAATAAAAATTGATGTTAGAGTGGTACGAAAAAAATAGAATTTACATTTTTGCTCTTGTTTTATGTTGGTTTGTATACAGGTTTTTTTTCACCTAACTTTATGTAAACTTAATTAATTGAAAGCATTAATTTATTTTTTGTTAGGATCTGGCATTGGTATATGCCTATCTCTTTTACTTTATAAAGAATTTTTGATTTCAGAAGAGTCCCTATATGCAATTTCAATAGTTTTTTTTAGTATTGCAGGGTTTTTAGAAATGAGAAGAAGAAAAAAAAATTAAAATGAAAAAAATAATACAATTTATATTTTGCTTATTGTTTTTAGCGTGTGGCTCTAATAGTGAATCCTCTCACTCAGAGCCAGAAAATTCAAATCCAAGTCTTAGTTCAAATAGAACCTCCTTGTCTTTTGAAGATACAATGGTAAGCTTAACATCTGAGTCTAAATTAATTACTCTGACTTCCAGTAATTTAAATTCTGATGTTTTAATTGATGTAGCTAATGATTTTGAAGTTTCTAGTGACAATACAAATTTTTTCAGCTCTCTTGCAATCAGTCCATCTGCTAATATGAGCTTGTATGTTAGGTTTTCCCCAACTGATACTGGAAATAGTTTTGGTAATCTTATAATTTCCTCAGCTGAAATTGACAATGATATGTCTGTTAGTCTTTATGGAAATGGATTACTAATGGTGCATAATTATCAAGCATTTAATGATCAAGCCTTGGGTTTTGGTGGAGGTTTTAGCCAATCTGCATCTGGAATTTTTAACCTTCACCAAGATGTTTCAAATATTGAAAGGGTAAAAATGTTTTTGCAAATAGATTGTCCAAATGGTAATAGTGGTTGTGATGATTGGGATAGGTTTGCAAATGTTAAAGTTAAAGACAACTCATCTGGAAATTGGTTTGAGATTGGGAGATATAT
>NTKO01000018.1 GCA_002457735.1 Bacteroidetes bacterium MED-G13
GTGGTGATAGTAATTTTGATCAAAGGGCGGTATACTGGTTAGCAGCAAAAGAGGCATCAAAAGCATTTAAAGTTGATGCAAACATGCGAAAAGCAGCTAATAAGGCATTAAGTAACTACAATGCTAAAGCTCCACAGAAATCTGAAATTTTTTCATCTGGAAGAGACGGTGAATTGATTGAAATTGGCTGTTGGATTAACAGATCTGTTATAGTACCTAATCTTTAAATTTTGAAGCTTCCCTTATTTTGTCTTGCAATTATATTTGTTTCATGTTCAAACACATCAAAATTTAATAATATAAATTCTTCCGCTAAAACCCCTATTTCAATAGCTTTAAATATTAACACAACTCATACAGATTCAGGAGTTGTTAGCACTAGATTAAGAAGTAATAAGATGCTTAATTTTAGTGATAATAAATTCCCATACTTTGAATTTCCTGAAAAAATACAAATTATTTTATTTGATAAAAATAAGAGCGAAACTAAAATTTTTTCTGATTATGCAATTTCTTATTCCGATACCAAATTGATCGATTTAAGAGGAAATGTTGTGGTATCAACCCCTCTGAAGGATACGTTATTCTCTGATCAACTTTATTACAGTTCAGAAATGCAGTGGTTGTTTACTGATTTTAGTTTTAGGTATGTTTCAGAATATAAGGATATATATGGTAAAGGTTTTAATTCTGATATAGAATTTAAAAATGTTAAGTTTTCTGATGTTTCTGGCTATCTTTCCATTGAAGAATAGTTATTTATATTTTTTATAATTAAATATAAAATGCTACTTTTGGCCACTCAATTTATTACAATATTATGGCAATATTAAATCAAATTAGACAACGTTCATTCTTTCTTATAGTTGTGATAGCTATGGCATTATTTTCATTTGTTCTCGCAGATGTTTTTAGAAATTCTGGTACATCTAATATGAATGCATCTATGGTGGGATCTGTTAACGGAATTGAAATTGAAAGAGATAATTTTATGAGGAAAGTTGATAATGTTGAAAAGCAAAACCGAGGATCAAGATCTGCAATTCAGTCCATGGGTAATATTTGGGATCAAGAAATTAAAAAATTAATTTTAAAAACTGAATTTGATGAAATTGGTTTAAGGGTTGAAAAAAATATGATGAGATCACTTCTTAAAAATAATCTGTCTGCTTTTGATGAATTTATAGATAGTGAGGGAAACTTCGATGAACCTAAATTAAATCAGTTCATATTGAACTTGAAAGAAATTTCACCTGAAACAACAGAGTTGCAAAATTCTTTGGTCAATTATGAATCTTGGAATATTTTTGAATCTAATATTGCTTCATTTGGTTTAGAGCAGAGCTACAACAAGCTTATTGAATCAGGAATTAATTCAACTATTTTTGAAGGATTATTTGAATATCATTTTAATAATGATCTAGTTGATTTTGAATATGTAAAGATTCCCTTTTCAAAGATTTCTGATTCATTAATTCAGGTAAAAAAATCTGATGTAAACCAATACATCAAGAAAAATAAAAATAAATACAAAATAACTAAAAGTAGAGCTATCTCTTTTGTTAAGTTTGAAGAAACTGCATCATCTCAGGATAAGCTTGCTACTGAAACTAAGCTAATAAATCTTATTGAAGACAGAGAAGAGTATGATTTTGAAAGTAAAAAAAGTATTAAAGTTCCAGGATTTAGAACCACAAAAAATAATCAAGAATTCGTAAATATAAATTCTGCAATCAAGTATTTTAATTCTTATTTATTTAAAAAAATGGGGTCTAATGAAATTCCTGACGAAATATTTAATTTATCTGTAGACGAATTATATGGACCATATTCTGAAGACGGTTACATGAAAGTGACAAAATTAACCGACACTAAACGCTTGCCAGACTCTGTTAAGGTACGTCATATTTTAATACCTTATTTTGGATCATTGAGAAGCGGCTCTGAGGTAACAATAACTAGGGACCAGGCCAAGGCTAAATCGGATAGTATTTTGAGTATTTTAAAAAGAAATAAAAATAAATTTAATTCACTACTTGATCTTTCCTCTGACAAAGTAAGTAATCAAAATGGTGGTGAAATTGAATTTGCATATTTTGATAGTTTTGCTGAAGAATTTAGAAACTTCTCTTTTGAAAATAATGTTGGGTCTATTGATGTAGTCGAAACTGACTTTGGGTTTCATATTATTGAAATTTTATCTCAAAATAAAAAACAAAGAGCAATTAAAGTTGCAAACCTAGCACTTAAAATTGAACCCTCTGAAATTACAAGAGATAGTATTTATAATATTGCCTCCAGATTTGAAATTGATGCTAATGAAGATAATTTTGATGATTTGGCAAATCAAAGGGAATTTGACACAAAAAATGCAAATAATCTCAAAGAGTTAGATGAAAATATTCCTGTTCTTGGAAAACAAAGATCTATAGTAAAATGGGCTTACGATGAGACCACAAATATCGGAGATGTTAAAAGATTTAATCTTCAAGAGGGAGGCTATGCAATTGCAATTTTAAAATCCATAAACGATGAAGAATTAATGGATTATGAGAAAGCTAAAATTACAGCAATTCCTGAAGTAAAGAAACAAAAGAAAGCTGACCAAATCATAAAAATGGTTGATGTATCGAACCTATCTGATATTTCTAATCTATTTAACCTTAGTGTTGAAACATCATTAGCTGTAAGTCTTTCAAGTCCTGTTATTTCAGGTGTTGGAAATGAACCTAGTGTGATTGGTTTTGCCATGGGTCTTGAGAATGATGAAATTTCTAAACCTATCATTGGAAAATCAGGAGTTTTTTATATAAAGCTTACTGACAAAAGAGTTGCTTCTGAAATTGATAATTATCAAGTTCAGATAAATAAAATTAATAGCTCTAATAGAAATGCCTCAAGAATTAATGCTTATGATGCTTTGAAAGAAAAAGCTGAAATAGAAGATTTTAGATCTTTATTTTACTAAACGTAAAGTAGATCTGACATTTTTTTGACTGTGTTGAAGCCTTTTTCATGAAAATAATCCATATTTCTTTCATTCCCAGTAGCTAGAACAAAGTCCCCGCCCCAAGATCCAAGACTTTTAATTACCCCATAATTATATTTGGGAAATTTTTCATTTTGAATTGTTGGCATCTTTAAAATATTAGCTATTATTTTCTCATGCTTTTCAATTAAAGATTCAAAAGTAGTTAGATCCTTTACATTTTGAATTCCATTAACAATATCATTTATTTGATTGATCTCATCAATAAAGTATCCATCAATTTTAAGAAAATTTTGTACAGATTTTTGAGTATTTTGTTTTTTATTCAAAAAAACAAGAAATAGATTATTTAAAAAATTGGGGTTAAAAGTTGTGTTTGAAAATGAAAGATAATCAACCTTTTTTTGAAAAATTATAGGATTGCTTTTATCACAACAAGCAATATCGTATCCACTTCCATTAAAAACAGAAAATAACAAATTATATGGATTTACTTTTGCCCATTTAGATAAATTATTGATTAAAGTAGATGATGATCCCAATCCCCAATTTCTATCAAAGTTTAGTTTCCATATAAACTCATTTCCGATACTTTTTTTTGGGTTATTGAATCTGTGTATATAATCAAATAACCTAACAATTAAATCTGATATTTTGTTTTTTTTACCATGATAAATTAAAGACCCTCCATTTAGAAAAAATTTTTCCTCATACCAAATTTGATTTTCTTTATCAAAACTTTTCCAATAAACAAAATCAGTATTCGTTGATGTAACATTTAACTCTTGATCCAATTTTGCAGGCATAGCTAGTGCCATTGCCCCTTTCATAACTAAAAACTCAGAGGTAATTAGTAATTTTCCGTTGCTCTTAAATCTCATTTTCTAACATTTTTCAAAAAAACTTCAACAGATGCATTATTTATTTTATGCTTTTTAAAATGTTTAAATGCTAATTCTTTTTCATTTTCATTAGCATTTAATTTATTAAGTAGATTAATCAAATGCATTTTCATATGGCCCTTTTGAATTCCAGACGTAACTAATGATCTTAATGCACCAAAATTCTGAGCTAGCCCAACCGATGCCATAATCATCATCAAATCATCAGAGTTTGGATTACCAAGGAGTTCTAACGCAAATTTAACAAGGGGGTGTAAATCGGTCACCCCACCAATTGTTCCTATTGATAGTGGAATTTCAATAGAGTATATAAATTTGTTTCCTTGGATTTTAGCATGAGTTAAACTTTGGTATTTTCCGCTTTTGGAAACATATGCGTGCACTCCAGCTTCAATTGCTCTAAAGTCATTTCCTGTTGCAATGGCTACTGCATCAATACCGTTCATAACCCCTTTGTTATGCGTAACCCCTCTATAAATATCATAATTTGCTATTGCTACTGCATCAACAATTTTTTTTGTGAAGTTTTTAGTTTCTGGATGAAGAGAATTTAATTTATCAACTGAACATGTGGCGATTGCACGTACAATACAGTTTGGCACATAATTAGAAAGAATACTCATCACAATTTCAATATCATTTTTATTAATATTTTCATAATCAATTGTTGATTCAATAAAAACTTTAGCGAATTCTTCAAGACATGAATTTATAAAGTTAGCCCCCATAGCATCGATGGTGTCAAAAGTTGCAAAAATTTGATAATAATTTTTCAAATCATTAGTCCTATCAATCAACTTGATTTCTTTAATACCACCACCTCTTTTTTTCATGTTTTTCGTAATTGAGTTGGTCTTTTGAAAAAGTTTAGGTTTTACAAAACTGAAATATTTTTCGAGCTCAACTTTTTTTCCTTTGAAAAAAAAATGTATTTGTCCATTTTTTTCTTTTTTAATTATTTGTGCAGAAAAACCTCCATTTTCTTTCCAAAACTTTGCTGAGTTACATGCAGCTGCAACAACTGAACTTTCTTCGATAGCCATTGGAACAGCAAATGTTTTATTATTAATTAAAAAATTTGGTGCAATTGAAAATGGTAAATAATAATTTGAAACTACATTTTCAGAAAAATCATCATGTAGCTTTTGCAACATTGAATTGTTATTCCAATATTGTTTGAGAACATATTCAGCTTCTTTATTCCCATTGAAAAAGTTTTCACAAATCCAATTAATCTTTTTCTCTTTACTTAGCTTTGAAAATCCACGAATATTTTTCAAAATATAAAATTTATTCCCATTCAAAGATAACATACAATGAATGAATTAGCATTAGATAAATTAATAAAGATTAATTTAATATAATTAGTGAAAATATAATACTTTAGTATTTCTAAAATTTACATTATGTCTTCTAATCCTTTTGCAATTGAAAACCAAAAAACAGTCCTTGGTCACCCAGTGGGTTTATATATTTTATTTTTTGTTGAAATGTGGGAAAGATTCTCTTATTATGGAATGAGAGCAATATTGACTTTATTTTTAGCTGCTCCAATCATACTTGATGATCCACAATCTGGATACGGTTGGTCTAATGCTGAAACCCTTTCTTTTTATGGCACATATACTATGTTTGTTTATTTAATGTCAATTCCAGGTGGATGGATTGCTGATAAATTTATAGGCCAAAAGCACGCAGTCATGCTTGGAGGATGGTTATTATGTGCTGGCCATGGAATTTTAGCTGTAAATGCAGAATGGGCATTTTTCACTGGACTAATTTTAATTGTCGTAGGAGTTGGATTTCTAAAGCCAAATATTTCTACAATGGTTGGGGGACTTTACAAAGTTGGGGATAATAAAAGAGATACTGGTTTTTATATTTTTTATATGGGAATTAACTTGGGTGCATTTTTTGGAGCATTGACTGTTGGGGCCGTAGCTGCAAAATATGGATGGCACCATGGTTTTGGTTTAGCAGGTTTTGGAATGGCATTAGGCCAGTTAGTTTACATATACGGATTAAAATATTTAAAGGGAGTTGGGGAATATATTGGCAGTGAAAGTTCACCAGACAAAGAATTAATGAATAAACCCCTTACAAAGATTGAGAAGGACAGGATGCTGGTAATGTTTTTGTCATTTTTAATTATTATTGTTTTTTGGGGTGCTTTTGAACAAGCAGGTGGTTTGATGAGTCTATACACAGAACAAAAAACTGATCGAGTGCTTTCTTTTTCATTGCCCTTAATTGGAAACGAAGTACCTGCTGCAATATTTCAATCAATTAATGCATTTTTTATTATTGTTTTTGCAACATTCATTGCTTATTTTTGGTCGAATTGGGCTAAAAAGGGTAGAGAATCATCTTCATTATTTAAAATGGCAGTTGGATTAATAATTATGGCATTTGGTTTCTTTTTTATGTCAAAGGCTTCCACTGAAGTAATTATGGAAGGTGATGAAATCGTTCAAAAATCTGCAATGATTTGGTTGGTATTAGCCTACCTATTTCATACAATTGGTGAATTATGTGCCTCTCCTGTAGCCCTTTCTTTTATAACAAAACTTGCCCCTGTCAAATATGCTGCATTTATGATGGGAGCATATTTTGCTGCCACGGGTATGGGTAATAAATTAGCAGGATTTGTAGGTCAACTATCCGAGGGTGCTGGTGAGTTTCAGGTTTTCACTGGAATAGCGATTTTTTGTACTTTATTTGGAATTTTAGTTTTATTTATTTTAAAACCGTTAAAAAGATTAACTCACGGAGCAGAAGATTTGAGTACTCAAAATGGATAAGAATAATTTTTTCTTTGATAATCAGGTTTTAGGACACCCAAGCGCACTTTTTGTCCTTTTTTTTACAGAAATGTGGGAGAGATTTTCATACTATGGTATGAGAGCAATACTAGTAATATTTCTTACTGGTGCAATTCTTGGTGATAATCCTGGTTGGGGTTGGAGTTCATCATCAGCTTTGTCTTTATTGGGAACTTATGCATTGTTTGTTTATTTAACCCCACTTGCTGGAGGATGGCTTGCAGATAATAAAATTGGTTATAGAAATGCTGTTGTAATTGGTGCGTTATTAATGACTTTGGGTCACGCATCTATGGCCTTAGAAACTCCATTTTTTCTTTACACTGGAATAACTTTATTAGTTCTTGGCAATGGTTTTTTTAAGCCTAATATGACATCAATCATCTCAAAAATTTACGAAGGAAGGGACAACAAAAAAGATGGTGCTTATAACATATTTTATATGGGAGTAAATGCTGGGGCGTTTTTAGGTATAATGCTTTGTGGCTGGCTTGGTGAAAAAGTTGGTTGGTCTTTTGGATTTGGTTTAGCTGGTATTTTTATGTTTTTAGGAATGGTGCAGTTTTATTTTGCACAACCATTATTTGGATCAATTGGTGAAAAACCAAAAACAGTAGAAGATAAAAACTCAACTGCTGAATCTAGTAATGAAGTGCAGAATCCATTTTTGCCAATAGATTATTTTTTAATTTTAGTATTTATCATTTGTGCACTAATTTTTATTATAAATGATCCATTAAGTAAAATTGCTGATATCAATATTTTAAATTTTACAATTTTAGCTCTATCTGACTCACTGTTTTTTGCTTTAATTGCATTTTTAAGTTTTGCGCTTCTTTTGATTTTGAGAATTCCAAGATATTCTCCTGTTGTAAGAGATAGAATGATCGCTTTTTCAATTTTTTCATTTTTCACAATTTTCTTTTGGGCTGCATTTGAACAAGGTGCTGGGTCTCTGCCAATTTTTACACGTGATTATACTAGTAGAATATTAGAAGGAAATTCGGCTAGTATTTTTAAACTAGTAGATCTATTAGTAACAGTAATCCCCTTAATAATCATCACATTTGTTCTTATTAGTCTTATTAAAAAGACAGCAAAAAAAATTCTTTTCTCAAATTTCACTTTGCTATTCAGTTTTGTAATTATTTGGGCAATAGTAATTTTCAAATTGTTTTCCGAATTTCAATCTACTGAAACTGAAGTTCCTATTACTTGGTTCGCAATTTTAAACTCATTATTCATTATAATTTTTGCTCCGCTTTTCACACGATGGTGGGACAGCAGTTATAACCCGCCAGCATCTGTAAAGTATGCCCTTGGACTGATTTTATTAGGTTTTGGTTTTGGTTTTTTAGCATTTGGAGCTAAAGATATTCCTGCGGGTGCTCAAACTGCATCCCTGAGTATGATGTGGTTAGTACTTGCATACCTTTTTCATACCCTTGGAGAATTGTGTTTGTCTCCAATGGGATTATCATATTTAAGTAAATTAATCCCTGCAAGGATGATTGCCTTTATGTTTGGAGTTTACTACTTAGCAATTGCTATTGGAAATAAGCTAGCCCATTATGTTGGGGGAGACATTGAAAAAATAACACAAGAGTATTCACTATCATACTTTTTTCTGATTTTTACATTAATACCAATAGGTTTAGGTTTATTATCTTTGTTATTGCATCCATTATTAAAGAAACTTATGCATGGAGTTAAGTAACAATAAATTATTAGTATATCTTTTCGTTTTATTACCGTTCGGATTATTTTCTCAAGAAAAAATTAAATGGATAAGCTTGGAAGATGCTGTGTATTTACAACAAACTGAGCCAAGAAATATAATTATTGATGTTTATACCAATTGGTGTGGCCCGTGTAAAAAACTAGATAGAGAAACTTTTGGCAATAAAGACTTGATTAAATATGTTAATGACAACTATTACGCTGTTAAATTTAATGCTGAGGGAAATGATATAATTGAGTTTCAAGGATACGAATTCACAAATCCTAATTTTGACCCTACGAAAACAAGAAGAAGAAATAGTAGTCATGAATTTACTAGAGCTTTACAAGTCTCTGCTTATCCAACGGTAGTTTTTTTAGACAAGTCGTCTAATGTCTTGTACAAACTTCGAGGATTTCAGCCAGTCCCACAAATGGAGTTTTTTTTAAAATATCTTAATGGTAAATACAAAGAGATAAAAACTCAAGAGGAAATGAATACCTACCAAAATTCATTTGTTTATGAGTTTTCAAAGTAATTAACAATCAAGTTGGCTGTTTTTTTACTTGCTCCAAAATTTCCAAGTTTATTTCTTAATTCTTTATATGAATTATGGATCTTATCCTGACCTTTTTTTTCAAGAATTAGCCTAACGTTTTTCACCAAATTTTTTTCATTCAGGTCATTTTGAATTAACTCCTTAACAGCTTCTTTGTTTAAAATTAGATTTACTAGGGAAATAAATTTCAAATTTTTAATTAGATATTTTCCTATCCTGTAAGAAATCCAGCTAGATTTATAGCAAACAACTTGAGGTACATTAAGCAAGGCTGCCTCAAGAGTAGCTGTTCCAGATGCAACTAATGCAGCTGAAGATTTTTTTAAAATTGAATATGTTTGATCAAATACAATCTCAATTTTCTCCGAATTGATTTTTTTTAAATATTTATCAAATTTTGATTTTTCTTGAGAAGGTGCTGCGCAAATAACAAACTTAAATTCTTTAAAATATTTTACGACACTTAACATTTTTGGTAGTATCTTATCAATTTCTTGATCCCTGCTTCCTGGAAGCAATGCAATTATTTTATCTTTTTTAAAGTTATATGAACCAGACTTAGTTATTTCATCCAAAAGCGGATGGCCCACATAATCTACTTCAACCCCCCGTTTCTCATAATAATCTTTTTCAAAAGGAAGAATGACATACATTTTATCAATGAACTTTCTTATTTTTTTGATTCTTTTTTCTTTCCATGCCCAAATTTGTGGTGATATATAAAAATGGTTAATAAAATTATTTTTTTTTGCCCATCCAGCAATCGGAAGGTTAAAGCCTGGAAAATCTATGTAAATAATTGCATCAGGATTATATTTTAGAATGTCTTTTCTACAAAAAAAATAGTTTTTTGCAACTGTAATTATATTTAATAATACCTCTAAAAAACCCATAAATGAATATGTCTTGTAATGTTTAACCAATTCATTTCCAGATTCTTTTTTAATCAAATCACCACCCCAACATCTAAACTCAGCTTTGGAATCAATTTTTTTAATTTCTTTAATTAGCTTGCTGCCATGTAAATCTCCAGAAGCCTCACCCGCTATCAAATAATATTTCATATTAATTATTTAGATAAATTGTTAGTAAAGCTATCATAATTGTCGAAATTAGAACCCCTGCGGCTTTAGTGTCATTATTTGTTTTTATGAAAAAAAAGAAAATTAAAAGATTTAAGAAGGCTCCAAGGCTGATAAGTTTATTTAATAAACCATCATCATGTAATTGGTTAACAACATTGGTTAGATTGATTACTGAAGACTCTCCAGTCAACATTCTTCTTGCAAGTAAAAAACCTAAAAAATTTGCTATAATTCCACTTATAATTCCAATAAATAAATTTCTATTTCTCAAGTCTAATTATTAAGCTTCCATTTTTTTAATAGCTCTATATCCTTATAAGATGTCATATCATATGAAATTGGAACAATGGTAATATATCCATTTTTTAAAGCCCACTCATCTGACTCTTTGTCTTCATCTTGATTAATAAAACTGCCAGTTAGCCAATAGTATTCTTTGCCAAGTGGACTCATTCTTTTATCATATTTATCTTGCCAATATCCTTTGGCTTGTCTACAGATTTTAATTCCTTTGAATTCATTAGTTCCAGAGGGAAAATTGACATTTAGAACTAAATTATCTCTTTTGTCAGTAATTGCTAATTTGGTAATCTTTTCAACATATTTTTCACATGGTAAAAAATTAGCATCCCAGTTATAATCTAGCAAAGAAAAGCCAATGGACTTAATGCCCTCTATACCTGCTTCAACTGCAGCACTCATTGTACCAGAATAAATTACATTAATTGATGAATTAGCACCATGATTTATTCCGGAAACACATAAGTCTGGCTTTCTATTTAAAATTTCACGTATTGCAAATTTGACACAATCAGCAGGGGTACCTGAAATACTATATTCAATTTGAGGCCCATTGTCAATCTTTTCTTTTTTGCAATATAAAGTATCACTTATAGTAATTGCATGACCCATACCACTCTGAGGACTATCTGGTGCAACTACCACAACCTCTCCAATTTTATTCATTATTTTAATCAAACTCCTCAATCCAGGAGCAGTAATACCATCATCATTTGTAACTAGTATTAAAGGTTTTTTCATATCTAAATTTATAACTACAAATGTAATCAAATAAATATTTCGGCACTTTAACAAAAAATTATAAAGACCCTTAAAAAAAAAGCTCCAATTTTAACTATTTTTGAATTCTTATGAAGAAGAATATAACTACAATATTGATATCATTTGTTATCTGTTTTGTTTCCTGTAATTCGATTTCCAAAAATTTTGAATCCGATGATAAGGATTCACTGGTAATTCAATTAATAACATATGTTCTTGAGCAAGGACATTATTTAGATATTGAAATTGATGATAATTTTTCTGAAAAAGTTTTTGATTCATTCCTTAAAAATATAGACCCATACAAAAGATATTTGTATCAATCAGATATTGATATGTTATCAAAGTATAAGTACGAAATTGATGATTCTTTTAATCAGCCTAATTTAGAGTTTTTCAACTTAGCATATGAAATTTTAATCCAAAGAATTGATGAGTCGAAGCAAATTTCGCAGGAAGTTTTATCTAAACCATTTGATTTTAAACTTGACGAAACCTTTAATTTTGATATCGAAGAATTGCAATATGTAAATTCTAGAATTGATTTAGTTGAGAGATGGAGGAAGTTGATGAAGGTATATTTAATTGAAAATTATCATGATGAAATCAAAGAAGATGAAAGAACATTTAAAAAAGATTCTACTTTTAAGTTAAGAAGCTATTCTAAAATTGAAATTCAAACAAGAGAGATACTTAATGAGACAATGGCTGATTATTTTGTAATAATGGAAGAAGAGTTTCAAAGACAGCATTGGTTTTCTATTTATTTGAATTCTTTTGTTTCTCAATATGATCCAAATACATCTTATTTAGATCCTGAAGACAGAGATAGATTTAATATCGATATGTCTGGCAACTATGCTGGTATTGGTGCTGTGTTGAGAAAAAAAGTTGATAAAATTGAAATTACTGAACTAATCTCTGGCGGGCCAGCTTGGAGAAATAATAGTTTAGAAAAGGGTGATGTGATCTTAAAAGTTAGACAGGAAGATGATATCGAGCCAGTTAGTATTGTTGGATATAGATTGGCAGATGCTGTTAAACTAATTAAAGGGGAAAAAGGAACTAATGTTTTTCTAACCATAAAAAAAGTTGACGGAACTGTTAATGAAATTTCAATTCAAAGAGATATTGTTCTTTTGGAAGAAACTTATATAAAATCATCATTTGTTGAAAAAGATGGAAATAATTACGGAATTATAAATATTCCGAAATTTTATATTGATTTTGAAAATCAAGATAATAGAGATGCTGCTAAAGATCTAAAAATTGAGATAAATAGATTAAAGGAGCAAGGAGTACAGGGTCTTGTAATTGATTTAAGAAATAATGGTGGTGGTTCTCTTAAAACAGTTGTTGACATGGCTGGTATGTTTATTGAAAGTGGTCCTGTGGTTCAGGTTAAGTACTTTGATAAAGAGAAGCAAGTTTTGAGAGATAGAGATCGATCTATTCTTTGGAAGGGACCTTTGGTAATATTGGTAAATGAGGGATCAGCTTCTGCATCTGAAATTTTAGCTGCTGCTATGCAAGATTATGAAAGAGCAATCATAATTGGAGGAAATCAAACTTGGGGAAAGGGAACAGTACAAAATGTATTTCCTTTAAATAGGATGGTAAGAGGTAATACAAAAGGGGATCTTGGGGCATTACGTTACACAACTCAAAAATATTACAGGGTTAATGGTGGCTCTGTTCAGCTAGAAGGAGTTAAAAGTGATATTAATTTACCCTTCAGATACAAATATTTAGATTTTGGTGAAAAAGATTCCGATAATCCGTTGCAATGGGATGAGATTGAAAATATAAATTATCAAAAGTGGAATAGTAATTTTGATTTTGAATTTGCAATAAAAAATAGTCAGAAAAGAATGAATGAAAGTGAGCACTTAAAGCTTGTAGATGAGAATGCAAAATGGATTAAAGATATAAGAGAAAAGAAGATTTTTAATCTGAATTATCAAAAATTTAGATCTGAGCTTGAGGAAAATACAAAGACCACCGATAAATTTAAAAAGTTAGATAATTTTTCATTAGATTATTCATTTAAATCTCTTCCTTATGAAACCCAAATTATTGAAAATGATTCTATTTTGGGAACAAAAAGAGAAAGGTGGCATAAAAGTTTAAATAAAGATATATACATAGGGGAAGCATTAAATGTGCTTTCTGATTTGAGATTTTCGTATCTTGAAAATTAGAGATCTTTGCTATGAGTAGTTTTTTTGTAAAATTTTTCCATTTCAAGAAAAATTTTTTAGGTGTTATTAGCCTTTCCTTCATAGTTTTTGTTGCTATAGTCTCAATGCTTGCATATGTCCTGGCACCTGATAATTCTTCCAATGCAAATAACATGAATTTACCAATACATTCTCAAAAGCCTGGATTTTCTGTAGATATTTTAAAAGAAAAAAAAACAAGAATTGATCATCAAAGTTTATATGAAATTTTATTATTCGGAGTTAATGAAACTACTGATGAGATTGCAGTTTCTGATTATTATATAGAAGGTGATTTTATTTTTTATACAGAATTTAAATCTTTGGATGAATCTTTAAAGTCTGTTTTGAAAAATGACTATTTAGTTGAAAAAAAATATTTTTTGTTTGGTACTGATAAATTTGGCAGAGATGTATTAAGTAGAATTCTAGTTGGGTCTAGAATATCAATATCTATAGGTTTTATTTCTGTAATTATTTCATTAGCTATAGGTCTATTTTTTGGATTAATTTCTGGCTATTATTCAGGCTTTGTTGACAAAATAATTATGTGGTTAATTAACGTTACCTGGTCAATTCCTACATTATTACTAGTAATAGCAATAACATTGGCTTTGGGAAAAGGATTTTGGCAGGTTTTCATTGCAGTTGGGCTTACCATGTGGGTTGAAGTTGCCAGGCTAGTGAGAGGTCAAGTAAAAACATTAAAAGAAAGAAAGTTTATTATTGCTGCTAAGGTTATGGGATTTAGCGATTTTAGGATAATTATCTTTCATATTTTACCAAATATTATGTCTCCTATTATTGTTATTTCAGCTGCTAATTTTGCAGCATCAATCCTAATTGAAAGTGGTCTTAGTTTTCTGGGGCTTGGTGCTCAGCCGCCTATGATTAGTTGGGGTCTAATGATAAAAGATCATTACAATTATATTATTTTGGGGGAACCTTTTTTAGCAATAATTCCAGGCATTTGTATCATGCTCTTGGTTAGCTCATTTATGTTACTAGGAAACTCATTACAAGATTTACTGGATGTAAAAAACTAGTCCTTTACGGGCGGAAATTGTAGAAGGATTTTATTTACAATTTTTTTTATCTTCTCGTTTTTCTTCTTTTGATCAGAAGTTGAAATGTATCCTTTGCCTATGCCTTGCCAGGCTAATTGATTGTTTTTTTTGTCAATAATATCTATAAATAATACCCCTTCATTGTACACAAATGAGTTATTTATATAAGGGTTCATATAATAACCTCCAATGTAGGGTCCACGATAATTCATGGATGGATAAAAATCAATTTTTTGATTTGTTTTTGTAAAAAAGTTTATGATAAAGTCAGGGTTAATACTACTTTTTCGAAATCCTTTGTTATACATTTCCACATCAATTGATCTTAGTATTCTTTTTTTATCAAGATCATTTATTTCAACTTGATCAATTCCACTTTTAGAATATGCGTATGTTTTTAGATTATCAAAGCCATAATTTTCATCAAAGTCAGAGGTTACTCTGATGGACTCACAAGAGTTTAAAACAATAAATATCAATAATAAACAAAGAATTCTTTTCATATTACAAGTCTTTTAATAAGTTTTCATCAACTAAGTTAGGTAAAGTTACATCAAGCATTTTATTTTTTTTCATTGCTCTTTTAATTTGAGTTATCGCTCCACTATTTCTTGCCCAGTTTCTTCTTGCGATTCCATTGTTAACATCCCAAAAAAGCATAGACTCAATATTTTTTTCACTTTCTTTTGAACCATCAATAAGCATTCCAAACCCTCCGTTAATTACTTCTCCCCATCCAACTCCACCACCGTTATGTATGCTAACCCAAGTTGCCCCTCTAAAACTATCTCCAATAACATTATGAATTGCCATGTCTGCTGTAAATTGAGATCCATCATAAATATTAGATGTCTCTCGGTAGGGAGAATCAGTTCCAGAAACATCATGATGATCCCTTCCTAATATAATTGGACCAATTATTTTATCATTAATAGCTTTATTGAAGGCCTTTGCAATTTCAATTCTACCCTCAGAATCAGCATATAATATCCTTGCCTTAGAGCCTAAAACCATATTATTTTCTTTCGCTGCTTCAATCCACTTTATATTATCTAGCATTTGTTGCTTAACATCATCAGTTGCATTTTTGGAAAGCTTTTTGAGTACTTCACAAGCTATCTCATCTGATTTATCAAGATCATTTTCAGTACCACTTGCACAAACCCACCTAAAAGGACCAAACCCATAGTCAAAACACATTGGACCCATGATATCCTGAACATAACTGGGGTATTTAAAACTTCCTTCCTCATCAATTACATTAGCTTTCGCCCTTGATGCTTCTAGCAAAAATGCATTTCCATAGTCAAAAAAATAGGTACCTTTTTTTGAGTGAGAGTTTATTAATTTAACGTGTTTGACAAGAGTTTTTTGAACTTTCTTTTTAAATAATGAAGGATTTTCATGAATTAGTTTATTTGCTTCCTCCAAAGAAATATCTTCTGGATAATATCCTCCTGACCAGGGATTGTGCAATGAAGTTTGATCACTTCCTATATCCACATAAATATCATTTTCTAAAAATGCTTCCCAAACTGTAACTACATTTCCATGATAAGCGATTGAAACAACTTCATTTTCTATTTGTGCTTTTTTTACTCTTACACAAAGTTCATCTACATTATTAATAATCTCATCTATCCAATTTTGTTCAAATCTTGTTTGAATTGCTTTGATATTAACTTCAGCACATACTGTAATGCAGCCAGAAATATTTCCCGCTTTTGGTTGCGCTCCACTCATACCTCCTAATCCTGAGGTTAAAAATATTTTTCCCTTAGGGTTTTTTTTAATTTTTTTAAATGCATTCAAGACAGTTATTGTTGTTCCATGAACAATGCCTTGAGGTCCTATATACATGTAACTTCCTGCTGTCATTTGCCCGTATTGGCTCACACCAAGTGAATTTAACTTTTCAAGGTCAATTTTTTTGGAATAATTTGGAATGACCATTCCATTGGTTACAACAACTCTAGGTGCGTTTTTATGTGAAGGAAAAAGACCGAGAGGATGGCCTGAGTACATAACTAATGTTTGATTATCACTCATCTTTGATAGATACTCCATACATAATAAATATTGAGCCCAATTTTGAAATACAGATCCATTACCACCATAAGTTATAAGTTCATGTGGATGTTGTGCAACCGTTGGGTCAAGGTTGTTTTGAATCATTAGCATTATAGCTGCTGCTTGTATTGATTTATGTGGATATTCACCAATTGGTCGAGCATACATCTTGTAATTTGGTCTGTATCGATACATATAGATTCTTCCAAACTGATCAAGTTCATTTTTAAATTCAATTATTAGCTCTTTATGGAATTTTTTATCAAAATACCTTAAAGCATTTTTAAGTGCTAGTTTTTTCTCGTTATAACTTAAGACATTTTCTCTTACAGGAGCGTGATTTACACTAGTATCGTAATCTTTATTTTCCGGAATGTAGTCAGGAATTCCTTCAGAAACTTGCTCTTTAAAATTCATTCTGTTTTAATAATTTATTTTGCTTAAGGTATTTTTTAAATATCATTATTTATGCCAAATAAGAAGATTCAGTACGTCTAAATTATGAATTAAATGATAATATTTTGATTTATCTTTGCATATAAATTATCTAGTTTGAACAGAATACTTTCTTTACTGCTTTTTATATTCTTAATTCAAAGTTGTGGAACTAAAAGAGTAATCTATAATAATAAGCCAGTTACTGTAAAAGAAGTTAAAAAATCAAAAAAAGAGAGAAAAAAGAAGAAATCAAAAAAAGTTAAAATTTTCAGTCAAAAATTTAACTCTACTGAAGATTATGTGAAATTTTTTGCTCCCATTGCAATGGATGAGATGATTCAGTATAAGATACCTGCAAGTATTACCTTAGCGCAAGGTATTTTAGAGTCGGGAAGTGGTAAAGGAAGATTAGCTGTTGAAGCAAACAATCATTTTGGTATAAAGTGTCATGACTGGAATGGAAAAAAAATATTTCATGATGATGATGAAAAACAAGAATGCTTTAGAAAGTATGATACTCCAGAATTTTCCTTTCGGGATCATTCCATTTTTTTGGCAAATAGAGACAGATATAGTTCTTTGTTTAAGCTTGACATAGATAACTATGAGAAATGGGCTAAAGGTCTTAAAAAAGCTGGTTATGCAACTGATCCTAAATATCCTAAAAAATTGATTGACCTGATTGAAAGGTATGATTTAGACAAATATGATAATTTGGTTTTAAAGAGAAAAAATAAAGCCTATAGAGTAAAAAAGGGGGAAACATTATATTCTGTTGCTAAGAAGTTTGAAATGTCAATTGAAAACCTGAAAGCATTAAATGGGATTGAAGAAAATGAAATTGATGTAGGGGATAGATTAAAAGTAAAAAAATAATACTCAAGTCATCAACGTTTTGGTATAATCAATGTAGTGGACCAGTGAGGATTGATTTTGATTAAAGCCTGAACCAAAACTATGTTGATGATCTTGAATATTAATTCGAATGTAAATTTAGATTAAAATCAAAATGATTTAAAGAATAGAAAAAATTTAAATCAACAAATCAATGTTAATAAAAAAGTGTTTTTTAAATGTTTTTAATACCAACAATTAAAGACCCTGTATTTCCTTTAAAATTATCAGTTGCATGAAAACCATATTCAATGCAAATCTTTTTAACTAAATTTTTCATTTGAAAACTGTTTCCAGTTATTATTTCAAAATCATGATGACCATCATTGTAATTGGTTAAAATCCAATTGGGTAGCATATCTTCAACTTCGGAGTAAGTTAGCCCGTGAAGATCTTTTTTTAGCAATGTAAGTTTATTTAATTTTGTGCTTAATTTTGGTGAAAGTCAGAAACTCATCTTTTGTTAAAAGCCTTGTGAGTCTTTCTTCCGCTTTTTCATCTAATATAAGTTTAACTCCTTGATTAGAAACCCCATTTTCTGCCATTGTTGTAGCTCTTTTGTAGTTTGCATATATAACTCGGCTGATGAAATTAATTTTATTTTCATCAAAACCGACATCTGTAAACAACTGATAATTTAACTCTTTTACTTCTTCAATAGAACTATATTCAGAGTTTGTTGAGCTAGCATAAATATTAATCGAAATAAATAAGCATATAAAAACGGGTAGTAAATAACTTTTCATTGAGATTTTTTTTTAAATATAAATAATTTATTTTTTAGAGATGTAGACAATTTCATTTATTTTTTCAACGCTAATTAAATTCAATTTTCTTAAAGACTTAATAGTTTTATCCCATGCCTTATTGCTCAAGCCAGAATTTTGTTTAATGTTGTTTATTTCTGACTTTTCTTTCTGAACGAAATCCATAACTTTTAATTCATTTTCACTCAATGAAAGTTTCTTTTTTTCTGGTTTCATTTGTGGAAAGAAAAGTACTTCTTGTATAGATGAGTTATTAGTCATTAGCATAACAAGTCTATCAATACCAATTCCAATTCCTGATGTTGGAGGCATTCCATATTCAAGGGATCTTAAAAAATCATAATCAATAAATTCACCTGCCTCAAGATCTCCTTTTTTGGATAGCTTTAATTGTTCTTGAAATCTATTTTTTTGATCAATTGGATCATTCAATTCACTATATGCATTTGCTATTTCTTTACCATTAACAATTAATTCAAATCTTTCAGTCAAATTTGGTTTAGATCTGTGTTTTTTTGTTAACGGACTCATTTCCGTTGGATAATCAATGACAAAAGTTGGTTGAATAAAATTAGGTTCACATGTGTCTCCAAAAATCGAATCAATTATTTTTCCTTTGCCCATTGTTTCGTCTACCTCAACATTTAATTTCTTTGCGGTTTCTCTAAGTTTACTCTCATCCATTTCCGAAATATCAACACCTGAGAACTTTTTTATTGCATCATATATAGAAATTCTTGGATATGGTGCTTTGAAATCAATTTCATTATTACCAACATTAATTTTACTTTTTCCATTAGAGTCAATGGCAACTTTTTCAATCAAATTTTCTGTTAGCTTCATCATCCAATGGTAATCCTTGTAAGAAACATACAATTCCATGATGGTAAATTCTGGATTATGCGTCCGATCCATTCCCTCGTTTCTAAAATCTTTTGCAAATTCGTATACTCCATCAAATCCACCAACAATCAATCTTTTTAAATACAATTCATTGGCTATTCTTAAATAAAGTGGAATATTTAATGCATTGTGATGAGTCAGAAATGGTCGGGCAGTAGCTCCACCTGCAATTGGTTGAAGTATTGGAGTCTCAACCTCTAAGTACCCTTTATCATTTAAAAAAGATCTGATGCTATTTGTGATAGCAGTTCTTTTAATAAATGTTTCCTTTACACTGGGGTTAACTATCAGATCAACATATCTTTGTCTGTATCTAAGCTCAGGGTCATTAAATTCATCGTATATATTACCCTCATTATCTTCCTTGGGAAGGGGTAAGGGCCTTAGGGATTTTGAAAGAATTTTGAAATTTTTTACCATTATTGTCTTTTCACCAACTTTGGTCTTGAAAAGTTTTCCCTCAATGCCAATAATGTCACCTATATCTAAAAGTTTTTTGTAAACTTCATTGTATTTCGATTTATCATCTGAATCACATATTTCATCTCTGTTAAAATACAATTGAATTTTTCCTTTACTATCTTGGAGTTCGGCAAAACTTGCATTTCCTTGAATCCTTCTGGACATAAGTCTACCAGCAACTGTAACTGACTTTCCATCACTAAAATTATCATGAATTTCAGTAGAATAATCCTTAACAGGGAATAATGCGGCAGGATAAGGGTCAATTCCTAGCTCAATTAGCCTATCTAATTTTTTTCTTCTTACTAATTCTTGTTCACTAAGTTCCATCAGTTATTTGACAAATTGGATACACAAATATACTTTTAATTGAATAAAAATAGATAATGAGAAAATATTAAATATATCTATCTTTATACAACTACATTCAAATGAACAGAAAAATAAAGTTTATTGACCTTGGTATGATGGATTTCAAAGAAGCTTGGGATTATCAACAAAGTTTATTTGATAAAATTGTTTCTATTAAAAAAGCCAATAGAAAAAACAATTCCAAAATTAAAACTCCTAATTATTTTTTATTTGTGGAACATCCTAATGTTTATACAATCGGTAAAAGTGGAGATATTTCCAATTTATTGATTGATAAAAAAAAATTAAATGAAAAAAATGCATCCTTTTATAAAATTAACAGAGGAGGAGATATTACCTACCATGGTCCTGGTCAAATTGTTGGATATCCAATATTGGATTTAGAAAACTTTTTTACAGATATTCATAAATATTTGCGATTGTTGGAAGAAACAATAATCCAAACACTAAGTAAATATAATCTTTCATCAGGAAGAAGTGAAGGCAATACCGGCGTATGGCTTGATGTGGAGTCTAATAATTCAAGAAAAATATGTGCTATGGGTGTCAGGGCTAGCAGATGGGTAACAATGCACGGGCTTGCTTTAAATGCAAATGTCAATCTTGAATATTTTGATAATATTGTTCCATGTGGTATTAAAAATAATATTGTTACTTCTTTGAATAAAGAGCTAAAAACTAATGTTGATCAAGATGCACTAAAAAGTGTTATTAAAAGTAGTTTTTTGAAGGTTTTTAATGCAACTGCTATTGAATAGAAACTGAGTTTAAACTAACCGAATTATTTTCCTCTAAAAAAGAATAATAGAAATTATTATTATACAATTTAATCTCTGCATTACTACTAATTGTTTTTGGAAAGTTGGAAATTGGAATCAATTTTTCGTCGAACATATACAGTTTTTTAGATTGTTCATTGTACAGGCTAATGAATATATTTTTTTTATTTTCATGTAAACTTAGGTCAGAGTATTTTCCAAATTCTAAATCAATTTTATTTTTTGGAGTTTTGATAGAGTTATTTATCAAGTAAGAATAGTAATCATTATTTGAAACTATAAAAATCGTATTCAAATTATCTTCCTTTATTTTATTTATATTACCCTTAATATCAATTTTTATAATTTCATTATTCTCTGAAGTTGTTATTAAATTATTTTGATAAGAGTATATATCATCATTGGAGAACTCAATATCAGATTTTAATTTAATTCTTATCTCCCCACGTCTATTGATGATATTAAACTTACTTTTAGTTTTAAATACTATCAAATCTTTATTTTGAATTCTAAAATGTTTTGGACTAGTAATTATTTGGTCTTGTTTTTTGTATTTAAATCCATTAACGAATGTCCCTTTTGAATCAAACATGAAAAGTTCATTACCTTGAGGGATACAAATTCTATAATTTTTATTTTTATCATAATCAAAAACTGAAACAGGAAGTGTGATTCTATCGTTAAACTTCAAAGGGAATTTCCCTACATCCCTTCCCTTTTTATCTAACATATATAATTTACTCTCAGTAGAAAAAACATATTGTAACCTACCATTTTTATATGAATCAATTTGAAAAACTTTATTTAATATTTTTTCATCAATTTGTTTACTCCATGCTATTTTTCCAGAATTATCTACCAGGTACAAGATATTGTTAATGTCTTGAACAATAATTTCCTTATTTTGTGTAATATGATTTGTTACAATAAACGGCCCTACAATGATAGGGTCTGAGAAACTAACTTTAAAAAGGTTGGGGTCTTCAATTTCTTTTACTTCTTTTTTATCAGTGGAAATAATTCCGTTAATATTTCCCACTTCATTTCCAAAGTTTAATTGAAAAAGTTTAAAACTCTCAATATCAGATTTGATATTTTCAAAATCGAAAAAATTAATTGAATCAATTGATGAAGCACTTATTAATTGGAAATCATTAATAATATTTTCATCAAAATTAATTTCAAAATCAGTTTCAGAATTTTTTATATCATCTAATAATTTAGCTGCTTTTGAATTATCATTTTCAGAGTAAAAGTTGTCAATAACTCCATTTATGTAGGTCATCTTATTATCGGAATCAATATTTATATATAAATTTCTGAACCTTTTTATGGTGTCGTTTATAAAGATTTTTTCAATTACTTTTTTTGAGTTAATGCTATCAAAGGAAAGACTAAAATTTGTGTTTGTTTGGTCAATTTTCTCAAATCTTTCATATAATGATTTTTCTGGTGATTTATTTTTTTCAAGTTTTGGATTATTAGAAAAAATGATAATATTTTCATTATCAAATTTGTACATATTTGAAATACTATCAACCTGTAAGGATTTACCAATGATATTGTAATATAATTTATCCGATTTGTAAAAGCAGATTGTAAGTGGTTTGTCAGATTTGATACTATCTAACACATTAAAAATATCTTTTAAAACTTTATTGTCTTTTTTAACAAGTAAGGAATTCAAGTATTCATTGTTTACAAAGCTGTTTTTAAACTTATTTGTATTTTTTATTCTAACTAGAAGTTCAGTAGTTTGAGGGATGTAGTCCTTTTCTGAAATGGGATTATTAATAATATTTTCACAGGAAAAAATGAGAACAAAACTTAAGATGTATAATTTAATCTTCATTTAGGAATACTAAATTAAAAAAAAACAACCTCACTATCTAATCCATGCTGAATACCATTGACCAGAGTTCCAATTTCTTCCAGCGGAACTGGATTGGTTAAACATGAAATGGACACCACTTGCGTTTCCACATGCGTGATATAAAAAAGGCCAACCAGTCATTGATGATGTGGGGCCACATGAGTAATTCCATTGCCAGCTTGTACCTGAATTTGTTGAAAAAGAACTATAGGCATTATTATAGTGAAAAGTACCAGCTCCCATGTAGGAGGTACTGGAACTTTTAAAAACATTTATGGGTCTATCGTCAGTAGATATAATTTTATTTTGTGTTTTATTGCCTGAGGATCCATTAGCTAGCATTACTGAGGATGCATCTTGAGATAAAGTTATTACCGACGATCTTGGCAGATAAATTCTTTGGTCAAGGGAAGTAACTGAATTTCCCTCACTTGCAGCACTGGAACCACCTGCTGATGCAATCAGCATCCATCCACCTCCATCAGTGGTCATGTCAGCATAAATTTGAAAAGCAGTGCCACTATTTATAGATGCATTAGAAATCCAATAAACCCCATCTGTTGAAGAAGGGTATGCTTGTTTAATTGCATATGCACTACTTGCAGCATTTTCAGAACTAGAACCATCGGGATCACTAGAGGATGGGCTGGGAGAAGTGAATCCAAAACCTGAGGGTCTAATTTGGCTGTGAAATGTTAATGTAAATAAGAAAAAAACAAGAAAAAAATAAACCTTTTTCATCAGTGAGTGTAATATACCTTAACATAAAGATATTTTAGAGTTCCTCCACAAGGATCTCCAAAAACTGCATTTGTAGCGGGTATTGAACAACTGTTATTTCCAACGCAATAGCTCTCTACAATAGTTTGGCTGTTGGTAGCATGACAACTACCAGTTGTGTAGTTTCCATCACTGCCATTAGGAGTACCATAACTGGCAAAACTTACTGATGTTATGGTAGCATTTGCAGGGGCAGATAAATTTAATGTTCCGTTTTCATTTACCGTTCCATATACATATCCAGCTCTTGTAACAACGGAATCATAATCACTATATAACGATGAAATTTCTGATGTACTTAAGACAGAATCAAAAACTTTAGCGTAAGCGAGATCAATATTTGCATATCTATTAGACATTCCCAAACTAATTCTTAAGCTTGTAGTTCCCAAAAAAGAGGTTCTTCCGGTATCTGTTTCAATATGAGATCCATTTAAATACATTTTCATCTCACTTGCACTAACATCATAGGTCCAAATAATGTGATACCAAATATTTGCTGATAGAGTTCCTGACGCAGAGGCTCCATCCATTGAGTAGTGACCTTGATATACCATAGAGTTTCTAGCACCAACATGAAGACCCTGCCTTGTACTTGATGTTTGTGTTCCAAAAATAAAATTGTCACTTCCAACATCTTTAAACCTAACTGCTGCTTCCATAGAATAGTCCGAGTTATAGAACCCCAAATTTGAAGCAGTTTTTGAGGTTTCAACATAATCGTTTGAACCATCAAAAGACATATAATCAAAGTCGCCATTACTAACATAACTAACTCCATTGAGCATTGAAGTATTAAAGTTTGTTGATCCAATAGAAACCCATGTTGTTCCTGAACCAGAGTATGAACTAGAATTTGAGGCATCTAGGTAAAGTACAGAAGTAGTAGATGTGGATCTTTCAGGTCCACCTGCAAATCCATAATTAGATGGCATAATTTGACTGTTTAATGAAATACTTAAGAGAAAAATAATTGTAACAAATAAATATTTATAATCCATATCTGCTCTTTGTTGCATTGTAATTATTTAAAATCTCTGTGGAAGATAATGACTTGTTATAAATTCTAAATTCTCCATATTTCCCTCCAAACATTCCCGTATTATTTGCTCCTGGATTGTCATCGCCAAGAAAAATATAGTTATTACTGCCACTTGCTGAATAATTTATCCCAGATTGAGAATCATTAAGTACTCCATTCACATACAATGATTGTGTATTATTGTTATAATCCCATGTTAATACTACATGATACCAAGTTCCTTGAGAGAATGTATTATCAGAGTATAAGATATTATTATTCCATTTCTTAGCAATAAACTTACTGCCACTAGCTGCTATAGGAGGCATATTCCAACCACCCTGTGGATTACTATTAGACATGGACATAATATTTCCATCTGTATCCGAAGGGTTAACCCACAATTCCCATGTTAGGTTACTACTAGAAGTACCCACATAAGGCAAGGGACCAAACAATACATAGTCATTGGAGCCATCTGTTACAATCGATCCAGAGTTATTTGAGTCATAAGTAGGGCCATTGGTTAGGGTCCCATTATAGCCATTTCCTGTTAAATCTGTCCAAGTTGTCCCAGAGCCTGAGTAAGAATTAGAATTAGAAGCATCCACGCTTAAAAACAGGCTATCTTCAATTACAGTATCTACTAAGGAATTATACTCATTATAAAGTATTGAAACTTGAGAAGAGGTGAATACCGTATCATAAATTCTTGCGTATGCTAGATCCAATGCAGAATATGCCCAATAGCGCGACAGCATAATATTTGA
>NTKO01000019.1 GCA_002457735.1 Bacteroidetes bacterium MED-G13
AATTAACTCTTCTCTCGATAACCATTCAAGTTTCTTATAAATATTTTCTAAAAACGGCTGTATCTGTTTTTCATCTACATTAGTGTTTTCTATTTTATCTATAAGCTTATATAGCTGATTTGAGCAAATCTCATTTCCAGACGGAACATCTTTATATTGGAATTTAATTGCTCCCTTTTTTTCAATTAATTTTATTTTTCTTTGTTCACTTTTATTTGAAATGACTATTGAAATCCCGCTTTTACCAGCTCTCCCTGTCCTGCCACTTCTATGTATATATACTTCGGGGTCATCTGGAAGAGAATAATTGATTACATGGGTTATATCATCAACATCTAATCCTCTTGCGGCAACATCTGTTGCAATTAAAATCTGTAAAGATTTTTCTCTGAATCTTTGCATAACCTCTTCTCTCTGATTCTGAGATAAATCTCCGTGAATTGCATCCGCATTATATCCCTCCAAAATAAACTTGTTTGTAATTTCTTTTGTGTGCCTTTTGGTTCTGCAAAAAATTATTGCATAAATATTAGGATTAAAATCAGCAATTCTTTTGAGTGCCTCGTATTTATTTCTTGAACTAACATCATAGATATGATGTTGAATATTTTTTGCTGAAGAATTTATTCTAGAAACTGAAATTTCCTTAGCATCTCTCATGTACCTTTTAGCAATATTCCTAACCTCTTTTGAAATTGTAGCTGAGAAAAGCATTGTTTGTTTTTCTTCTGAGGTCTTCTCCAAAATAAAATCTAACTCATCTTTAAAACCCATGCTTAACATTTCGTCAGCTTCATCTAGAACTACTCTGCTAACAAGCTCTAATTTTAATAGTTTTCTGTTTAATAAATCTTTTGTTCTTCCAGGAGTTCCAATTATAATTTGGACACCTTTTTTTAATGATTTTATTTGATTTTGAATATTTACTCCACCATATATTGCAAGCAATTTGATTCCATCTACGTATTTAGAATAAGACTCCAAATCTTTACATATTTGAACGCACAATTCTCGTGTTGGGCATAATATAATAACTTGAACATTTTTATTATCTAAATCAACCTGTTGGATAGCAGGTATCCCAAATGCAGCAGTCTTTCCAGTACCAGTCTGAGCTAATGAAATTAAATCTGAATCATTTGTGAGTAAAAATGGAATTGATTCTTTCTGAACCTCAGTTGGATTTACGAAACCCAACTCTGCAATTGCCTTGCAGATTTGTTGATTAACACCAATTTCTTTAAATTTTTTCATTATATAGTGTGCAAATAACGACTATTTTACCGGTTATTCAATCAGAATAATCATTGAATATTTATAAGTAAGTTTTATAAATAATAACATTTAATATTAATTATTTATTTTTGAATAAATTAGATAAATAAAAAATGCCTAGTAAATTTTTCGGAAACAGGTTTAATAAGAGTTCAAATAAGAAATCATCAACCTCAAAAAATCTTAAAACTACAAATAAGATAGCTAGAAGTGAAAAAAAATCAAGTTCTGGCGGTGGAGTTAGAAAAGTTGGAAGAGGTAGTTAGTACCTTAAAAATTTAAAGTATTTCAAATGATTATCAGTTTCAATAATTAATGTGTAAATACCATTTGTAAGTTTTGATAGATTAATTAATTTGTTTTTAGAATTTATAATTTTTCCAAAAACTAACTTTCCAGTCATGTCATATATCTTAATTGACTTTAGATTTTCATAATCAGTACTTACATTCAAAAGCTTATTTAAATCATCATATTTTAGCTCAAATAAATCACTAATTTGATCATCAATCAACGATAATGGGTTAATGATATTTACCAAATAGTCTTCAGTCTCGCTAAAAGTAGTTTGTTCACATGCATCATTAGGAACAGGCGAACCTGTATTTGACTTAATTCTCAAAATATGTTGTCCAGGCATTGCATCTTCAGGAATCTGAACTTGCAAGGTTCCAGAATAATTACCAGCACCCTGATTATTTGCAAGCACCGGATTGTTAACAATAAGTTCATCACTTGTAAATTGATAATCATCATTATAATCAATCCAAACTCTGTAATATTGTGAACCGTATCCTGATGCAATTGTCATCCCATAATAATCTCCAATAATTAAATCAGTACTCTGATCCATAAAGTTTGCATACCCCTCACAACCAGACTCGTTATAGATATCACCAAAAGCAAATAACTTCACTCCATTTCCATTTCCTTGATTGCAATCACCAGATGGTTGACATAACGAAGAATTTACAATTTCAACAGTGATAGAATTATTTTGTGTATTATCATCAAAATTTGTGATACTTGTTATAAGAGAATATGTTCCAATTGTAGAGAAATCAAACGACGTTTCCGATTGAAGATTTATCCAACCACCATTTGCTGGTACGTATTGATTAAATTGTTCATAAACTATATCCCCGTTATCTAGCTGAAAACTTACCTCAAAATTATTGACATCAGTTTGACCGCTATTTACAACTATAAATTCAATATTTTGTATCTCCTCGATTAAAGTTCCTGAAGTTGGAGCGCTAATTAACAGAATGCCTAAATCATTATCATAATCTTGACCATCGATATAGATGAGGTCAGACTTAAGATTTCCAAAAGGACCAATTCCGTCAATTAAAATTACATTGTTATTATCAGATACTTCATACATCTCATATCCCACTTCCCAATAAAAACCTTCCATTCCATTACCAGTATTATCATACATTACAAAGTCATAACAGGTGTTTTCATATAAATCAATTTGTTCTTCGTAAACTAATTGTTCATCATAGGGACCTCCAGTGTGAACTACATATCCAGATTCATGTATTATTTCCCAGGTATTTTCACCGGGATTTACAACATTAATTGAAAAATTAATAAAATCCTCAGAAACATTATTTTTAAAATTATATCTTCCTGGAAATGCTTTGGTTAGAGTTTCAGAACTGTTGGAAACATTAAGAACTACATCGTAAATTCCTGGTTCAGTGTAAACATGTGTAGGATTTTGTTCAGTGTAATCAATAATATCATCTCCGTCAACATCCCATTCCCAAGAAATAGCACCTGGGCTTTCGTCATAAAAATCAACAATAAACTCATTATCACAATCAATACTAACATTATCTGAAATTGTAATATTAAAAGATGGGCATGAGTAGTAAGATCTTAGTGAATGAAAAGTTGCATAAAAAAGAGCATTTTGTTGATCAGTAAAATTATATCTGCATGTTTGTGGGGCGTATGACATAAAATTTGAAGTATCTGGATCAAAAAACTGACCTTGAGCATCAGAAGGCGGCGGAGATGTATTTGGAGTATACAAGCAGTTTACAGAGCTTACATTTGCACTACCTAGCTGCGGATCAGCAGGTGTGTCACAAATATAATCCCCTGCACTATTACAATTAGTACCACTTACTAATTCTGATGTTAATATTCCATTAACTGGTCCATGTGTGTGCTCAGCCCCGTAGTGGTGTCCAAGTTCATGTGTAAATGTATTGTATAAATTACCAGAACAATTTGCAGACATAACTAATATATCTGAATTAGATGAAAACCCTTGTGGAAATCTTGTGTAACCACAAAGACTATTTCCTGAAAGACTATTAATGGTATTCATAAAATATATATTCATAATATTTTCCTGATGATATTGAATTAATTCATCTTCATCATTCATATTAAAATTATACAATGAGTTATCAGCTATGTAATTAATATTGTCACAGATGTAGAACCTCATTAAAGAATTAGCAAACTCTTCATTTGCATCATTAATTCTATTAATAACATCATTTTCAGAAACAGCAGTATTACCACTAGTTGTTTGTAAAATATTTACTCGGACAGGAATATCGGTTATAGCAGAGGAAGACTTTTGCTGACGCTTTTCATAATACTCATCCAAAAAATAATTAAAATCATCAAGTTTTTGAATTTTAAGATCATAAAAATTTTGGTCATAAGTAGTTCCGCACTCATCAGAAAGTTCTTGAGAAAGAATGGGAAGTGAAAAAAATAAAATTAATATAAACCTAAAAATCATATTATAACTATGTTCAAAAAATAAACCAAAATTTTTCACCTAAAAATTTTCTTTAATTCTTTCCGGAGTATATGGAATATTATTTTCCTTTAGAGATACTTCAAGGTTTTTGAACTTAATTTGTAAATCCTCAATTGTTTGAAGTATTGGTTGAAACTCTTCATATGCAATTTTAAAACTATTCAAATGTGTCTTTGTTGGTGAGGAGGTTGAATTTTTTTGCTCATATGCTAAATAACCTAATCTATAGTAAGGAGTAGGCTTTTCTTGTTGATCAATCCTAGTTAATAAATCATCTCCATAAAGAGATTTACTAATTAATTGAATTTGATATTTTATGTCATTCAATAATGAATTAAATAATTCAACTGGTTTATTTGATCTTCTCAAAGCTTCTTCTATATATGGGATTTTATCTTTTATTTGCGATAATTTAGCAGAGTATTCTGACATTTTTCCTTGAAGGGCATCCACTTTTCTTTGAAAATCAACTTTAGCCTTTCTGTCCTCTGCTGGCATTGTTGTGTTGTTTAAGGCAATTACCTTAAAGTTTACTGGCTCTGACAATTGTTTTGTATTTTCATTTTCTAATAAGAGCATTTCAACTGAGTATGTGCCAGGGTTCACTAATGTCCCACGTGAGTAAGACCCTGATTTAGAAAAACCTTTTAAAACAGGATACTTGGATTCATATCTCAAATTCCATTTAATTCTATTTAATCCTTTAGAAACGGGCTTAAAGATTTTTTTTATAATTTCCTTATTTTCATCTCTAATAGTAAAGACTAGTTCTGGTTTAATTTCCTCATCTTCTTTTTTTAATTCGTCATAAGTAGGATAAAAAATATCTTTTTTGTCTTTTAAAAGTTTTGATTCCTTCTTTCTTCTTTTGGATTCTAAAGATTGAAACTTTGTGTCATGATAGTATGTTATTAAAGAAACTGGATCTAAATTTTCAGCTAAATAAAAATCGTCACCTTGAAAAGCCTTTGCAGGTCTTCCCAAGGGGGATGATTTTTCCCACATAAGACTTGCACGAATTGGAAAAACTTTAGACTTCATTAAATTTGCTTCGGATTCAATATGTCTTAGTGAAGAATAATCATCTAAAACATAAAATCCCCTGCCAAAAGTTCCTAAAACTATATCATTTTCAGTTCTTTGAATCGCAATATCCCTAACAGATATTGTAGGTAAGCCATTAGAAATTTTCTTCCAGTTTACTCCCCCATTATTTGAAAAGAAAAAACCAAACTCTGTTCCACAGAAAATCAATTTGCTATTTTCATGATCCTCTTCAATCGAATAAACACTACCTCTTTCTGGCAAATCGCTTGAAATTGATTTCCATGAGTTTCCCTTGTCATTAGACACAAAGATATAGGGTTTAAAATCACCAAATTTATGATGATTAAATGCTGCATATATGATATTTGAATCATGTTGAGACAGGTAAACTGAATTAACATAAGATTGATTCGGTGCACCTTTTATTTTATCGATCTTTTTCCAACTTTTTCCTCCATTTTCTGTAATCTGTATTAACCCATCATCTGTACCAATGACAATCAAATTTGGATCAATAGGTGATTCAGATAAGGACACAATAGTCCCATAAGGTGAAGTTGATCCATTCTTTTGAACAGCATCAATACTCAATACCCTGTCATAAACTTTTAATTTATTTCTATCTAATTTCCTTGTTAAATCATCACTTATTACGCTCCAACTATTTCCATAATCATCTGATCTAAAAACTTTGTTTGCAGCAAAGTATATTCTTCCACTTTTATGCTTACTTGCAGAAAGAGGAGCATCCCAATTCCACTTGTATGATACTTCATTTTTTCTTGCTACAGGTTTTATTCCTACTTCCTCCCCACTTAATTTGTCATATCTAACCAACCAACCATATTGGGATTGTGAATAAACTATATTAGGATTTTCTGGATCAATTGCCGTTTCAAAACCATCACCTCCGTGAGTGACAAACCAATCTTGATTTGAAATTCCGTGATCATTTATAACTCTTGAAGGACCACCAAGGGTATAATTGTCCTGGGTGCCACCATAAATATTGTAAAAGGGTTTTGCATTGTCAACTGCTACCTTGTAAAATTGAGTTACGGGTAAGTTTTTCTTATAATCCCAGTTTTTTCCTTTATCAAAAGTCTCATAAATCCCACCATCGCAACCAACAATCCAGTGTTTATTATTTTTTGGATTAATCCACATAGAATGATTGTCAACATGCTTATATTTTTCATCGACATATTCAAAGGTCTTTCCTCCATCATTAGTGACTCCCATATAAGTATCCATCACGTAAACAACGTCCTCATCAATCGGGTCTGCAACTATTTCCTGATAATAGTTTCCACTGGTAACTTTCGAGCTTTGTTTCATCCAGTTCTGTCCCCTGTCAACAGATTTATAAAATCCACCCTTTTTCTCAGATGCCTCAACGATTGCGTATATGATTTCAGGATTTGCTGGAGAAATATCTAAACCAATTCTACCAACTTCAACATTGGGAAGACCCTTGTTAATTTTAATCCAAGAATTTCCTCCGTCCTCAGATTTATGTAAACCTGATCCTGGACCGCCACCAACATAAGTATATACATGCCTTCTTCTTTGATGACTAGCTGCATATAATACCTCAGGATTTCTAGGATCCATATGTATTTCATTGAATCCAGTATGCTCATCAACGTATAAAATTCTCTCCCAATCCTTACCTCCATTTTCTGATTTGTAAATTCCTCTATCTCCACCCTTGTCCCAAAGTGGACCATAAGCTGCTACATAGATAATATTTGAGTTATTCGGATGAATTAGTATATTTCCGATGTGCTCAGAATCTTTAAGACCCATGTTTTTCCATGACTTTCCACCATCCATAGACTTGTATACACCATCACCATATGCTACTGACCTTTGATTATTGTTTTCTCCTGTTCCAACCCAAACAATATTTGGATTATTAGGGTCAACAATAATACATCCTATTGAATAAGAGTTTTCATTATCAAAAATTGGTTCATAGCTTACACCCCAGTTATTTGTTTTCCAAACACCACCAGATGCAACAGCAACATAATATTCAAAAGGATTATTAGGGTTAACCGAAATATCAGAAATTCTACCAGATGTTAATGCAGGACCTACAGATCTCCATTTTAAACCACTAATAGAAAGATTTTCCAAATTTGATTTACTATCATTTTTTTTATTTTGAGAAAAAACCGAAAATGATACAATTAATAATGTTGTAATTAAGTTAATTTTTTTCATTTTAACAAAAATTTAAGGATGTCAAATTTAGTAAAAACTTAAGTAACCAATTATATTATTTTGTTAAATTTAAACTATGAAAGCGGATACTCTGCACACTATTTATAACTCCCACGGACTTTCTGTTAAAATATTAAATTTTGGTGGTATCATATACGAAATTAATACTCCCGACAAATACAATAATTTTAAGAATATAGTATTAAATTACAAAGATATAAATGACTATTATAATGATACTTATTTTATGGGTGCAGCAATAGGAAGATATGCAAATAGAATTAAAAATGGAACATTTAAATTAAATGATAAAACTTACTTTCTTGAAAAAAATGATAGTGAAAATCATTTGCATGGTGGAAGTAATGGTTTTCACAAAGTTAACTGGAATTTAAAGAGTAAATCAAAGAAATCTATCCATTTAACACAATTGTGCAATGAAAAAACTTACCCTGGAACAGTTGAAGTTGAGTTAATTTATACACTTAATAATGATAATTCTTTTGATATTGAATATATCGCTTACTCTGACAAGGACACAATATTTAATCCAACTAGTCATTCCTATTTCAATTTAGGTTTAGAGAAGACTATTTTAAGTCATGAATTGCAAATTAATAGTAATCATATTTTGGAAATTGATGAAAATGGTATTCCTACAGAACTTTTTCTAGATATCAAAAATGGACCATTTGATTTCAAAAGTTTTAAAACCATAGAAATAGATATAAAGAAAAATGATATTCAACTTCAGCTTGGATGTGGTTATGACCACAACTTCGTGTTAAATAGTAATCAAAAATTTGCTGCTATATTATTTGAAAAGAACAGTGGGAGAAGATTAAAAATTAAAACTGATCAACCTGGCATACAACTCTACACAGGAAATCATCTTCGAGGAAATTTTATTAAAAATGGTGGAGTATGTATGGAAACTCAACATTATCCAAACTCACCAAACTGTGATATATTCCCATCTGTAACTCTGTTAAAAGGTGAAAAGTTCTATACCAAAACAAGTTATTACTTTGACATTATTGAGAAAAGTTAATATTATTATGCTCTTTAGAGAGATAAAATTCTTTTGGAAATCCAAGAACCTATTTCCGAGGTAGAATAAGCATTATTGGGTTTTGCTAAATCCTCAGAAAGGATAGATTCTTTAATACATAAATTAACTGCTTTTTTAATCATTTTAGATTCTTCACCTAGTTTAAATGATTGCTCAAACATCATGGCTGCTGAAAGAATTGTTGCAATTGGATTTGCAATGTTTTTTCCAGCTGCTTGAGGATATGATCCATGAATCGGTTCATACAATGAAGTTTCTAAACCAATTGATGCAGATGGCATTAAACCCATAGAACCCGAAATAACTGATGCTTCATCGGTAAGAATATCTCCAAATAAATTAGCAGTTACCAAAACATCATACATATTTGGGGATTGAATTAACCTCATTGCGACAGCATCTGCAAATTCATATGAAACTTCAATATCCTTATAATTAGATTCCATATCCTGAATTGTTTTTCTCCAAAGTCTAGAAGATTCTAAGACATTGGCTTTATCTACACAACACAACTTCTTATTTCTTTTCCGTGCCAATTCAAAACCAACCTTTGCTAATCTTATAATTTCTTTTTCTGAGTATAAGCATGTGTCATATGCTACTTTACCATTCTCTTTTGTACCTTTTTCCCCAAAGTAAATTCCACCGGTAAGCTCTCTAACAAAAACAAGATCAGTTCCGATGATTCTTTCTCTTTTTATTGGTGATTTGTCAATTAGAGATGGGAAAACAAAAGTTGGGCGAATATTTGCATATAAGCCCAGTTTTTTTCTCATTTTCAGTAGACCCTGTTCAGGTCTAACTTTTGCCATTGGGTTATTATCATATTTTGGATCTCCCAAAGCACCAAAAAGTATTGCATTAGCATTTACACATATTCTATGGGTTTCTTCTGGATACGGGTTTCCAGTAGCATCAATTGCTACTGCGCCAACTAAGGCATGATTCCATTTAATTTTATGACCAAATTTTTTAGCAATTGAGTCGCATACCTTGACAGCTTCATTTATAATTTCTGGACCAATTCCATCACCTGGTAAAACTGCAATACTGAGATTTTTCATTATTAAATAATATTAAGCATTTTTTCAGTTGCTTTAATAGCAGATACTGTTTGATCAGAATCTAAACCTCTGGTTGTAAACTCTATTGACTTATCATCCCAGGTAATGAAAGTTTCACACAATGCATCTGAATTACTTCCAGGTGGAATTGTAACTTCATAGTCAACTAGTTTCGGTAACAAAATATTATTTTTTTTGTAAACCTTTTTTATTGCATTCATGAATGCATCAAATTGTCCATCTCCTGTTCCATTTTCGGAAAAAGTTTTTTTATTAATCATTATTTTAATTTTAGCAGACGGTGGTAAGTTCTTTTTATGGATTAACTCATATGATTGTATAACTGTCTTATATTTATAATTTGAGCTATCAATTACGTCAGAAATAATATATGGAAGGTCCTCAATGGTAACTTTCTCTTTTTTGTCGCCGAGTAAAATTATTCTCTCAGTTAGTTTTTCAATTTCTTTATTAGATAAAGTAAGACCTAATTCGTCTAAATTTTTTTTAATATTAGCCTTGCCTGACATTTTTCCCAATGCATATTTTCTTTTTCTTCCAAATCTTTCTGGTAATAAATCATTAAAGTACAAATTTTTCTTATTGTCTCCGTCAGCGTGTATGCCTGCTGTTTGTGTAAAAACATTATCCCCAACAATTGGTTTATTGACCGGAATTCTAAAACCTGAAAAATTAGAAACTAATTTGCTAACCTTGTGAAGAGATTTTTCATTGATATCGATTTTATAACCAGTTAAAAAATCATTAACAACTGCCACTACGCTAGCCAATGGTGCGTTTCCTGCTCTCTCTCCCATTCCGTTTACAGTGATGTGAATACCCTTACATCCGCTTTTTATGCTTTCTATTACATTGGCTACACTTAGATCATAATCATTGTGAGCATGAAAATCAAAATGTATGTTAGGATAATTATTTGTAATATCTTTTATAAATTTTTTGGTAAGATCAGGAGTTAAGACTCCAAGAGTGTCAGGTAGCAAAATTCTATCAATGGTTTTTTCTGAAAGAAATTGCACCATATCCATAACATATGATTTGGAGTTTTTCATTCCATTACTCCAATCTTCCAAATAAACATTAGTTCTAATACCATGATCCTCAGCATATTGAATAACTTTTGAAATGTCTCTAAAGTGCTGGGATGGTGTTTTTTTAATTTGGTTTTTCAAATGATTTGTTGATCCTTTGGTCAAAAGGTTTTGTATTTTTGCACCCGATTTTTTCATCCATTTTATTGATGAACCTTTGTCAACAAAACTTAAAATTTCAATTTTATCATCAAAACCTGAGTCTTTTGCCCAATCAGTAATAAGTTTAACCGCTTTCATTTCACCTTCAGAAACTCGAGCAGATGCTACCTCAATCCTATCAATCTTCAATTCCTCCAATAAAAGCTTAGAAATTGATAGTTTTTCAATGGGAGAAAACGAGATGCCAGAAGTTTGTTCTCCATCTCTAAGTGTTGTGTCCATTATTTCAATTTTTTTATCACTCATAAGAGATATCTAAAAGGGAATTTTATTAGAAAAATTGATGATTTCGTCTTTCATATTCTTCAAATAATCAATATCATCAAGTCCATTCATCAAATTATTCTTTTTGAATGAATTTATTTCGAAAAATCTTTGAAATTCTTTATCTGGAATAATTAGTTTTTGATTCATCAAATCAACAGTAATTTCTAAACTTGGATTTTCAAAAACCAACTCTAAAATATAATCTAAATCTTCTTGTGTAACCTTTAATGGCAAAACGCCAATATTTAAGCAGTTGTTTTTAAAAATATCTGCAAAGAAACTTGAAATTACACATCTAAACCCATAATCATATATTGCCCATGCTGCATGTTCTCTCGAGGATCCTGAACCAAAATTCTTTCCTGCGATAAGAATTTTTCCATCATAAATACAATTGTTCAGAACAAAGTTTTCGTTAAGATTGTTATCACTACTATATCTCCAGTCACGAAATAAATTATCACCAAATCCTAGTCTTTCTGTTGCCTTTAAAAATCTAGCAGGAATTATTTGATCAGTGTCAATATTCTCAATTGGCAATGGAACAGCAGTTGATTTTAATATGTTGAATTTTTCGTAGGCCATGTATGTATTTTATAAATATTTTCTTGGATCGGTGATTTTTCCTGTGATCGCCGCTGCAGCGACAGCTATGGGACTTGCCAATAAAGTTCTGGAACCTGGACCTTGTCTGCCTTCAAAATTTCTATTTGATGTGCTAATTACATATTTTCCAGCGGGTATTTTATCTTCATTCATTGCAAGACATGCTGAACAACCAGGTTCTCTTAACTCAAAACCTGCATCATTTAAAATATCTAGTAAGCCTTCCTCCTTAATTGAATTTCTTACCTTGTGCGATCCTGGTACTAACCATGCAATAACATCATCTGCTTTCTTTTTTCCTTGAACGATTTTAGAAAATGCTCTAAAATCTTCAATTCTTCCATTGGTACAACTTCCAAGAAAGACATAATCTATTTTTTTTCCTATCATATTTTCCCCTTCATTAAAATTCATGTAATTAAGTGAGCGCTTGTATGATTTTTCATTATCAGATTGATCACGAGAACTTGGAATTTTGTTGGAAATACTAATACCCATTCCAGGGTTTGTTCCAAAAGTTATCATCGGATCAATAAGACTACCATCAAATGAAATATCTTTATCAAAATTAGCATCAATATCACTGTATAGTGAATTCCAGTATTTTTGTGCATTTTTCCAAGCGTTACCCTTGGGGGTAAACTCTCTATCTTTTATGTATTCAAGTGTTTTTTCATCAGGCGCTATCATTCCTCCCCTTGCACCCATTTCAATACTTAAATTGCAAACTGTCATTCTTCCCTCCATTGACATATCTTTAAAGACTTCTCCTGAGTATTCAATAAAGAAACCCGTCGCCCCGGATGCTGAAAGTTTTGAAATGATAAATAGTGCAACATCTTTTGGTGTGACTCCTTTTTGTAATTTACCATCAATAAAAATTCTCATTCTTTTGGGTTTTTGTTGCATAACACATTGAGATGACAAAACCATTTCAACTTCAGATGTACCAATTCCAAATGCAATAGCTCCAAATGCGCCATGCGTTGATGTGTGTGAATCTCCACATACAATAGTGGTCCCTGGTAAAGTTATCCCATGTTCAGGACCAATCACGTGAACAATTCCATTTTTTTTGTGACCTAGGCCCCAATATAGTATCTTGTGTTTTTTTGCATTTTTTTCAAGTGCTAACAATTGTTTGGAAGATAGAGGGTCCTTTACCGGGAGATGTTGATTTAATGTTGGTGTGTTATGATCAGCAGTAGCAAAAGTCTTTTTTGGAAATAAAACTTTTAAATTTCTGTTCTCTAAGCCTCTAAAGGCAACGGGGCTAGTTACTTCATGAACCATATGCCTATCAATAAACAAAACATCTGGACCATCTTTGATTGATCTAACAACATGCTTATCCCAAACTTTATCGAAAAGAGTTTTGCCCATTAATTCTTATTTAGCCTTTAAAATTTGTACAATATCTTTATCATCAATGATATTATTTTTATCAGCAACTTTCAGAAACTTTAAATAAGCTTTGTCTAATTCGTCTTTCGATAATTCATATCCAATACTTTTAGCCTTGTGAGATAATGCAGCTCTTCCGCTTCTTGCCGTCAAAATTATATTGGATCCAGCTGCACCTACTTCTAATGGGTCAATAATTTCATAAGTGATTCTAGATTTTAGCACTCCATCTTGATGAATTCCTGAACTATGTGAAAATGCATTTGCCCCGACAATTGCCTTATTTGGCTGAACATTGATACTCATAGTTTCTGAAACTAACTTGCTAATTTCACATAAATATTTGCTGTTAATACTTGTTTCATAACCCAAATTTTTATGTTGTTTTAAAATCATTACAATCTCCTCAAGAGAGGTATTACCTGCTCTTTCCCCTATACCATTAATTGTACATTCAATTTGTTCAGCACCATTTAGTATTCCAAAAATGGAATTAGAAGTAGCTAAACCAAGATCATCATGACAATGACAAGAAATAGTTGCCCTATGAATATTCTTGACATTATCAACTAAAAATTTTATTTTTTCTCCGTATTCATGTGGCAAACAATACCCTGTAGTATCAGGAATATTAATTACTGTAGCTCCTGCATCAATCATTTTTTCACAAACTTTTGCCAGAAAAACATTGTCTGTGCGACCAGCATCTTCTGCAAAAAATTCAACATCATCAACAAAATTTTTTGCAAATTTTACTGCATGATATCCCTTTTCAATTATTTTCTCTCTGGTGGAATTAAATTTATGTTTAATGTGCGTGTCTGAGGTTCCAATTCCTGTATGTATTCTAGGAGATACAGCATTCTTAAGTGCTTGAGCGGCAGATTCAATATCCTTTGGATTTGCTCTAGCAAGCGCACAAATCTGAGAATCTTTAATATTTTTAGAAATGGTTTGTACAGATTTAAAGTCCTCAGGGCTAGAAATCGGGAATCCAGCTTCAATTATATCAACACCTAGTTTCTCAAGCATTTTTGCAATTAAAAGCTTTTCAGAAGTATTTAGTTTTGCACCAGGTGTCTGTTCACCATCTCTTAAAGTTGTGTCAAAAATTTTTATATTTTTTCTACCCATATTTACAGATAAAGGATAAGGTTAAAAGTAATAAATTATATCAATTAACCTAACTTAATTTTTTTTTATATTAATAATTACTAAAATGTTAATATTTAGATATAATTTTAAGATTTTAGTAATAAAGTATACATTAAATTAAGAAATCATTAAAATATGTTTATGCTTAATTAATATTAATATTTTTACAAATAACTAATTTTTATTGTTTGTTAATGAAAAAAAAATTGAAGAGTAAAAGTCTTGTTTTATTATGTTTCTTCTTTACATACTTTACAATATTTGGACAAGGACTAATGGAAGAAAAAGTTAATACAACTAGACAAGATACTTTAAGAGGCAGTATTACTGAAGAAAGAAGCTGGTGGGATTTAACATATTACCATTTAGACATAAAAGTTCTTCCTGAAAAAAAATTTATTAGTGGATCAAACACTGTTGGTTATAAAGTTTTGGAAAACAAGAAATTGATGCAGATAGATCTACAGCAGCCTATGCTAATAACATCTATTACTTCAAGAGGAAAAAAGTTAAAATTCTATAGAGATGGCAATGCTTACTTTATTAAAATGAATAAAAGACAAAAAGTAGGTGAGGTAAATTATATTAAGATAAATTACCAAGGAATTCCCAAAGAAGCAATAAGAGCACCATGGGATGGTGGATTATCTTGGGACAAAGACCAAAATGGCAATCATTTTATTGCAACCTCCTGTCAGGGTCTAGGAGCAAGTGTTTGGTGGCCTAATAAAGACCATATGTATGATGAAGTTGATTCCATGCTAATCAGTGTAAATGTTCCAAAAAATTTGAAGAATATTTCTAATGGAAGGTTAAAAAAAGTTACTTCAAAAGATGATCAAACAACAACCTATGATTGGTTTGTAAGTAACCCTATTAATAATTATGGAGTGAATATAAATATTGGTGATTATGTAGGGTTTTCATCAAAATTTGATGGAGAAAATGGTTTGTTAGATATAGAAAACTACGTTTTGAGTTATAATCTTGAAAAAGCTAAAAGTCATTTCAAACAGGTCCCAATGATGATTGAAGCTTTTGAATATTGGTTTGGACCTTATCCTTTTTATGAAGATAGCTTTAAAATTGTTGAAGTACCTTACCTTGGTATGGAACATCAAAGTTCAATTACCTATGGAAATGAATTTAAAAACGGATATCTTGGCAGAGATCTTTCAGGAACAGGATGGGGATTAAAGTTTGATTATATAATTATTCATGAGGGTGGACATGAATGGTTTGCAAATAATATCACATACAAAGACATTGCTGATATGTGGATCCATGAAGGTTTTACATGCTACTCTGAAAACCTTTATGTTGATTATTTTTTTGGCAAAGATGCCTCTTCAGAATATGTGATTGGGACAAGAAAAGGAATTTCAAATACAAAACCAATCATTGGACCATATGATGTTAACAGAGAGGGATCTAGCGATATGTATTCAAAAGGAGCAAACTTGTTACATACCATTAGACAAATTGCGAATGATGATAAAAAATGGAGAAATACTCTCAGGGGGCTAAATAAAACATTTTATCACAAAACTGTTACCACTGCAGAAATTGAAAACTTTATTTCTGAATCGTTAAACACTGATTTAAGCACAGTTTTTGATCAATATTTACGAGATATTAGAATTCCGATTTTAGAATACGAAATTAAAAATGGGTTTTTAAAATATAGATGGAACAATGTAATTGAAAATTTTAAAATGCCAATAAAAATAATTGCCAATAAAAATCTAATTGAGATAAATCCTACGAAAAAATTTAAAAAAATAGCCTTTGCATATGATGAATTAATTATTGATAAAAACTACTATGTTTTTTCAAAAAACTTAACTAAAAGTGAAGGAAATTAATTTTTTGACTTTGGCTGAGAATGAATTCTTAATGGTTCAAAAGTTGGCTGTGCATTTTTAATTTGCTTTCCGATTCCCTTAGGTGTTGATGATGCCTGTTTTACCCTTTTGTTTAATTCAATTTTCATGGATTCAATAATTGATTTATAAGATGAATTATTAGACAAATTATTTGTTTCAATTTTATCAAATTTATGATCATAAAATTCATAATGGCTATTATTTTTATATTTCCATTCAATAAGTCTATACCTACTTGTTTTTATTGAGTAACCCTGTGCCAAATTTCCATTAACATATACTTGCAGTTCAGAAAGAGCACTAGACTTATTAATTTTCTCGGCTTTGGTTAAAATCGGCTTAAGACTTTCACCTTGAACAAAAAAAGGTGTTTCAAATCCCAGTAAATCTGTTATAGTCTTATATATATCAACTAACTCTACGGGGGTACTCATATCTTTTTTGTTCGATAATAAACCAGGGCCTGCAATGATTAACGGAACCCTTGTAGATCTTTCATATAAAGTTTGCTTTTGCCAGTGACCTTTCTCACCCAAATGATAACCATGATCTGAGGTGAAAATTACAATTGTATTTTTGTCTAAACCAGTTTCCTTTAATTTATCAAGTACTCTTCCAACTTGAGCGTCCACAAAAGAAGTTGTCGCGTAATAAGCATGCTTTATTCTTTTTTTCAAATTATAATCCAAATTAATTTGTTCTTTTCTTGCACGCAAAGACTTTTTTGCTGGATCTGACACCGTAAGTAGAAAATTATCTCCATTTGATGGAATTTCTATTTTTTGCTCATCATACATATGAAAATATTTCTTTGGAGCTACGAAAGGAATATGAGGTCTATACAGACCATATGCTAAAAAAAAATTTTCTTTATTCTTTGAAAACTTATCAAGTAATTTCATAGTTTCACAGGCTCCTATTCCATCTGTTTGCTCTTCATCCTCTCCATCTGAAGCATACCAACTGAGAGTTGCACCATCAAATACGTCTTTTACTTTATTCAATTTATGTTCTTCCAGCTTATCTATACCATAAGGATTTATCGTTTGGTCCCATGTGTAAAAATCATCATGTCCAGCTGTTCCAATATCTCTAGGGTTATGATAATGAAAAATTTTTCCAACCCTCACGGAATGATAATTATTCATTTTAAATGTCTGACCGATTGTTATGACCTCAGGAAGAGATTGCCTTAAATAAAGACGTAATTTTTTTGAATTTGTTTGATCGGGGTACAAACCTGTCATCATAGAAATTCTAGAGGGGCTACACAAGGGGTACTGAACATGAGCATTTCCAAAAAGAACACCTCTTTCAGCCAATGCATCAATGTTCGGAGTTAATACTTTTTCATTTCCATATGCCGAAATATCACAATTTAAATCATCTGCAATAATAAATAACACGTTTAATTTTACTTTCTCATCATTTGCTGATGAAAAAATTGTGATGAAAAAAATTAAAAATAGGTTAATTATGCCCTTAAACATTTTTAAATTAGTTTAACTTTTAAGAGTTTTCCGAATTTATGAAAAAAAAAATCTGTTTAAGTATTGTTTTCCTTTTTATTTATTTCAGCCTAACTGGCCAAGATTTAAAGTGGACAGGATTTGAAAATAATGACTTTTTTAATGAAAATAATTGGCAAGAGCTTTCAAATGGACTGCCTCCGGCGGCAAATACTCTGAATCCAGATGAGGAAATCACTCACAATCTATATTTAACATGTAACACTATTGCTCTAGGAACAATAATTCTTGCAGATGAAAAACATCTTTTTCTTGAAAATGGTGAGTTAGTGGTAAATAAAATTTCAGGTTTTGGAGTTGTAAGTTTAAATGAAAATGCACATATAATTTATGAAGAAAGCTTTGAATTCAATGAAACTACTTTTAATTTTAATTCCTCAAATTCTTCATTAGCATTAAAAAATAATAGCCCCATAAACTCTTATGAAAATATAGAATATTTTTATGTGAGTGGTAATCCTTCATTTTTTAATGATAACATTAAAATTGATAATTATTACAGTGGGGCATTAATTAGACCACTAGATTCATCTTTTACTCCAATGAAGTTATTTTCAGAAGAAAATCTTGCTGGAAATTCAATAAATATTGGTCAATATGAAATTTTCACTGGAGAAAATATTCCAGAAAATTTTAACAATTCAATAAACTCATTTACGCTGGAGAGAGGATATATGGCTACATTGGCTACCAACGATGATGGAACAGGAAAAAGCAAAGTGTTTATTGCATCACAAAGAAAAATTTTGATTAATGAACTTCCTTCTTATTTAAAAAATAATATTTCTTTCGTCAGAGTAATTCCCTGGAATTGGGTAAATAAAAAAGGAACTGCTGGTGATATAACCTACATGAATAATGATTGGTTTTACAGATGGAGTAATAATGGGGAATCAGATTTAAATCGCGAATACGCACCTATGGTTTGGGGTAAAGGAGGTGCAGATGAACAAGCGGATATAGATATTCTAACTTCTAAACTAAAATCAACCCATGTTCTAGCTTTTAATGAACCGGATAATTGTAATGATCAATCAGGGCAATATGGTAATATGTGCGTTGTGGATACCGCCTTTACATATTATAAAAATTTAGCTAAGACTGGGATGAGATTGGTGTCACCTGCATGCAGACAAGATCAGGTTTTTACTTGGCTAAATCAATTTAATCAAATAGCACAACAGGATGATGTTAGGATTGATGTCATTGCTGTGCACTGGTATGATTGGAATTCTAATCCTCAACAAAATCCAAATGCAAATCCACAAGATGTTTTTTACAGGTTTGCTAACTATCTTCAATCAGTTCACGATTTATATGGACTTCCCATTTGGATAACAGAATTTAATGCAAACAGGTATAGAAATGAGTGGGTACATCGGCAATTTTTGGAATTAGCACTTCCCTACTTGGAAAATTTGGATTATGTGGAAAGATATTCTTTTTTCCCACCAGTTACCGATGTAGCTGATTTTTTTGATGAAAATAATAATCTAACTTGGATTGGTGAATTATACCATGATTTTCAATCTAGCCCTTCATTACCAAATGAAAGCTACCTGATGACAAATAATATTTCTGAAATTGAATTAGAAAACAATTATGAATATTACTGCGATCCTGAGCTTTCATTTCTCTCTATTGAAGATATCAATAATAATAGGTTGATTTATCCAAATCCAAGTGAAAACCATATTTATATAAATTCCGATAAAATTTACAGTAAAATAGTATTGCTAGACAGCAATGGTAAAAAAATCAAATCCTTTACAGAATCAAAAAAAATCGACATTTCATTTTTAGAAAATGGAACTTATTTTTTAAATGTAGATGGTACTTCAATAAAAATTATCAAAAAATGATGAAATTTAACTATTTTGCAATTTCTAATATGAAAAAATATTTACTTTCCTTAATATTATTATTTTTTGTAAGTAATGGAATCTTTACTAATAATGAAAAAAAGCCTAATTTTCTATTTGTTCTTGTAGATGACCAACCATTTGATGCAGTTGGGTTTTCCAAAAGATATCCTTTTTTAAAAACACCTAATATTGATAAATTAGCTAGTGAAGGAGTGAATATTAAAAACTTTTTTGTCACACAATCTATTTGCTCTCCATCCAGAGCAAGTTTTCTAACAGGAACTTACCCCCACATACACGGAGTAAATCAAAATAATAAACATGTTGATCCCGATTGGAAAAACAATGTACCATACTCAGTATTGTTGCAAGAAAACGGATATCATACGGCACATATTGGAAAAATTCATATGGCACACAAAAGAGGAGTTGATCACATAAGGCCTGGTTTTGATTATTGGTATAGTTTTATTGGACAAGGAGACTATTTTAACCCAATGGTAAATGATAATGGTAATGAAATCAAAGAAGAAGGATATATCACAGATATTTTGACTGATAAGGCTGTAGACTGGCTAACAAAAAAAAGAGACAGGTCAAAACCTTTTATTTTGAATTTATGGCATAAAGCTGTTCATGAAAAACATTTACCCGCACCAAGACACAAAGATCTTTTTAAAGGGTTACCTCTTCCTGAACCGCCTCACGACACACACAAAGAAACTTTTGAGGGCAAACCCGAATGGCAAAGACGTAAAACATTTGGGTTTAGATGGGATAAAAGTAAAGAAATCCCAAAGGTTTTAAAAGAAAAAAAGTGGCCAATAAATAAGTTTAAAAACATGCAGCTTTTAAGAAGTTTAATCGCTGTGGATGAATCTTTAGGTATTGTTATTAATGCACTAGAGGAGCTGGGTGAATTGGAAAATACTATTATTATTTACAGTAGTGATAATGGTTATTTTATGGGTGAACACACCTATAGAGATAAAAGATTAGCATATGAAAATTCAATGAGGGTGCCCATGATAATCAGATATCCGAAAATGATAAAAAAAGGCTCAGAAATAGATGAGCAATGTTTAAATATCGATGTGGCGCCCACTATATTAGAATTAGCAGGAATTACAAAGCCAGGTCATATGCAAGGGGAATCCATGGTTAAACTATTTGAGGGAAAAAAAGTTAAAAAATGGAGAAAATCTGTTTTCTTTGAATATTACAAAGATGATGCATGGCCATTTGCGGGCCCTAACCAAATTGCAGTAAGAACAAAAAAGTTTAAGCTGGTAGATAATTTTTTAGAAAATGATATCGACGAACTTTATGATCTGAAAAATGATCCCGGAGAAATGAAAAATTTGATAAATGATAAGAACTTTGATGACATTGAAGAAGATTTAAGAAAAGAATCTATAAGATTACAAAAAAAATACAAGTATAACCCTGACAGAGATTGGTGGCTAAGAAAACAAGTTAAAAAAAGAAAATAAGATGAAAAAATTACTATCATTAGTTATTTACCTTTTTCCATTTTTTATTTTATCTCAAGAAATTGACTTAAATGGAAATATTATTGAAAAAGAAACTGGATCCCCGATGTCAGGAGCAACTATTCAAATTGTTGATTCAGACGTGGGAGTAGTTTCTGATTTTGATGGAAATTTTTCAATAAATATTAAAATTGGAGAAAAAATTAAAGTTTCTTACGTTGGAATGAAAACGATTGAAATTCCAATCATATCTTCTCCCATCAAAATTGAAATGGAGACAGACTTAAATCAATTAGACGAAGTAATGGTTAGCGTGGGTTATTTTGACATCAGTGAAAAAGATTTATCAGGCTCTATAACACAAATAAAATCAGAGCAGCTAGAAAAAAACAGAAGTAGTTCTGTGGAAAGCATACTACAAGGTCAGGTTTCTGGACTTGTTGTTTCTGAAAGTTCTGAGCCAGGTGGTGGCTCGGGAATTTCCATTAGAGGAACTAATTCTATCTTAGGTGGCACCCAACCTCTTTATGTCTTGGACGGGATTCCTGTTGACCCAATTACCGATGCCGAGGGTAATAGTGGATCTGGACAAACACAAAGTTCTTTAAGCTTTATCAACCCTAATGATATTGACAAAATTGAGGTTTTAAAAGATGCTGCTGCAACTGCTATATACGGAGCAAGAGGTGCAAATGGAGTAATATTAATTACCACGAAAACTGCAAATAATGAGGGTGGAAAAGATAAAATTTCTGTTAGTTATGAAAGCTATATTTCAAAGGTTAGGAGAAATATAACTGTTCTTGACGGGCCAGGTTTTGAAAGTTATATGAATCAAAGAGTATTAAATCAAGTTTGGAAAGCAATTACAAACCCAAACCCAATTCAAGCTAGACCTGAGGGAATTTATGATGGTTCTCAAGAAATAAACTCCACTAATTTCCCAGAGTTAATAGAATATAACATTCCCTTTCAAGAGTCAACTGGGGTTAGCACCAATTGGCAAGACGAGACTTATGATATTTCTTTGAGTGATAAGTATAATTTAAATTATCGTGGAGGAGATTTCAAAAAAAATCTTTCAATTGGTGTAGGACTACATGATCAGAAAGGAGTTATCATTAATTCAACGAATAAAGTGGTAAATTATAACATGAATGCAAAAAGACAAGCATTTAATGAAAAAATTGATGTGTATTCCAGAACATATTTTACACATAAAAAAGGAAACGCATCATCTGTTGGAAATGGTCAAATCTTTTTACAAAGAGGTGTTGTTTCACAAGCCCTACAATTTCAACCTACTTTCTCTCTCTTAGAACCAGGCCAAGACGATGATGTCTATGCTTATTTAAACGAAGGAAATATTATTTCTAACCCATACACGCTAGCTAAATTTGTTGTGGATATTAAACAATCTACTTCTTTTAGGCAGACATTACAATTAGTTGGTAAAATAACTCCAAAATTAACTGCTACTGTTAAGGGATCTTACAATTATCAAAAAAGCGTTAGGGATAATTATTATCCCTTAAATACAACTAGAGGAAGAAATACAAATGGTGAGGCATCTCAGGCTTATTTAGAAAACAGTAAAGTATATGCTGAAACAAACCTACGATACAGAAATAAATTTGGACTGCATAGACTAGATGCGACTTTGGTTGCTACTTACGAAAAAAATGATGTTCGATCTATATTTAATAAAGCAAGAGGCTTTGGAAGTGATGTAACAAGTTTTTATAATTTTACTACTGCTGAAGAAATACTAACACCCCTAACTCAATTTAGAGAAGTTGGATTAATTTCTTCTTTATTTAGAGTTGGGTATAATTATAACAGAAAATATTTTGTAGATGTTAACGCAAGAGTTGATGCATCTTCAAAGTTTGCAACAAACAAAAAAAGTGCACTATTTCCATCGCTAGCGTTATCTTGGTTCGCTTCCAAAGAAAAATTCATGTCTCCAGTCAAAGCAATAAATAGTTTAAAATTTAGATTATCCTACGGAAAAATTGGTAGTAATCCAATTTCTCCTTATCAATCCTTAGCACTTATGACTGGAATCAGATATAATTTCAATGATGAAATAGTAACTGGTTTTTATGAATCAAATTTAGCAAACGATGATTTAACATGGGAAACCACGGATCAATTTAATTTTGGAATTGATCTTGGTTTATTTAAATCTAAACTCAATTTTACAATTGATGCTTATCATAAGTTAACTCATGATTTATTGCAAAATGTTCAATTACCTCCCTCCAATGGTTATGCTACTAGGGTTGATAATTTTGGGGAGGTTGAAAATAAGGGAATTGATTTTAATCTAAATACAGATCTAGTATCTACCCAAGATTTTTCTTGGAATATCAATGCAAACTTTGGATTGAATAAAAACGAGCTTAAAAAGTTGAATTCGAATCTAGATTTTCAACTTGGTCCCTCTGTTGGTTTCTCGCAAGCCTACCCTATTTTATTTAAAGTAGGTGAGCCTTTAGGAATTTATTGGGGAGCTGAAACAGATGGTATTTATGCTGACTGGGATGAGGCTTTAAACTCAGGAATTTCAGGTGCTGCTCCTGGTGAAATTAAATACATTAACCACTACGTAGATTTAGATGAGTCTGGGAACCCTACTGATATACAGGAAATTAATTTTGATGATTATGTAAAAATTGGTGATCCAAATCCTGATTTTACCTTCTCTTTTACAAATAATTTTTCTTACAAAAAATGGGATGCTAGTATTCTATTTACTGGTCAACAAGGAGGAGATATTTTTTGGGTAGATTCTTGGCAATTAAGTGGTTTACAAAAGACTACTAATGTTTTATCATCTTCATTTGAAGACTCATGGATTGCACCGATTGCATATGTTGATGGAGCTTATTCTTACGATCCATCCACAGGTAACTTGTCAAATGCATCTCATCCTGCTGCTATTCTTGATACCGGTTCACGGGCTATTTCCTCAGACAGGAATATTTTTGATGGTTCATTCTTAAGATTAAAAAATATAAATGTTGGTTATACTTTTGATTTCAGCGGAGGTAAAAATATGCGATTATACTTTTCTGGTCAAAATTTAGTTGTTTGGACAGATTATCCAGGATATGATCCAGAGGTTAGAACATATACGAAAAATCCTCAAAAAAGAGGAGTTGATTTTGGAACGTATCCAGGAACAAAAACATACTTATTAGGATTAAAATTTAATTATTAAAATATGGTTTACAATAGAAAAAACTTTAGGATAGTATTCACGCTAGCGATTTTATCTTTGATAGCATTTTCATGCAGTGATTTAGATGAGCAACCCTTCACAC
>NTKO01000002.1 GCA_002457735.1 Bacteroidetes bacterium MED-G13
CAATAGATATGTTTAAAACCCTTTCATATAACTTATTTAAATTTTCAGTTTTAGCTGAAATTTTAGAGAGAGAGTTTAATAGTTTCTGAATATTGGTCTGAATACCAATATTTTCATCAATCATTAAATTATTAATAAAGGAAAGTTCCTCAGAAATAACTTCAAAATTTGAAAGAAAAACTTGGTTTTTCTCTAATTCTTCTAAATTTTCCTCATAAAGATTTGCGCTATCAAGTTCATTTAAAATAAACTTATTATAATCTATAGATTGATTCAAGCTGTCTTTATCAAACTTGAATTTTTCAATTTTTCTTTGCAGATCTTGATACTGATTAAAAATGAATCTAAATTTATCAACAATCTCAATATTGTTTGAGAATGCGTCAATGATTTCAAATTGAAATTCTTGATCTAAAATGTTTAAATTTTGATGCTGAGTGTGAATATCAATTATTCTTGAACCAATTTTTGATAACTGATGTAAATTTACCGGACTATCATTAATAAAAGCTCTTGACTTTCCAGATGGACTTATTTCCCTTCTTAAAATTGTTTCCGAATCATAATCTAGTTCATTTAAATCAAAGATAGATTTTAAATTATAGGCACCTATATCAAAAACCCCTTCAATAATGCATTTTTTCGTTTTATCTCTATTTACCGATAAATCTGCTCTTTTTCCTAATAACAGAGATAATCCATCTACTAAAATCGTTTTACCTGCACCTGTTTCTCCAGTAATTACTGAAAAGCCAGAATTAAATGAAATGTTCAATTTATCAATTAATACATAGTTTTTTATGGAAATGGATTTTAACAATTTTAAACTATTTAATTAATATTTCTCCATTTTTCAGAGTGATTAGGGGATATTCTATTTAGTATTGAAATCAGGTTTGAAGTAGATACCATTGGACCATCTTTGAAGATTTCAAAAATTTCTTCAGATTTGGTATCAAAAAAAACCCTCATTAAAAAAGAGTTTGGACGTCTCCTATGCATTATATTTAATGCATTCATTTGTTCAATTAATATTGTTTTTGACATTTTAGGCTCATCGGCCATTTTATCTAATCCCCTCAAGTGATAACCATACATTACTTCCCTAAACTCTCTGTAGGTTGGAGATAAAATATTATCAATCAAAAAATATCTAGACTGTAAGCCATCACTAGAAGCCCATCCCTTGTAACCTTGATTTTGTGAATAATCTAAAATCTCTCTTGCAACTTCAAAATAGCCAGTACCTCCATTAAGGGAAAATGAATCAGCGTCAATACCTAATATCATGTAAATATGAAAAGTGATAATTGAAACTAAATTATTTTCAAACTGATTAGGATTAAAATTTAAATTTTGATACTCTTGGTAACGAAATTTAAAATTTTTGTCATTAAAATTATAAACTGGCGATGAGTAAGAACTATTATATACAGGTCTTGAGGCCTGTATTTGCAAGGTACCGTTAAAAGAATCATTATCCATTGAGGATATATTTAAAAACATAGCACAATTTATCTTTTCACTGGGCCTCACTGATCTTCCGGTCCAAGAATTATTATTTATAAATTCATTCAGTTGATTTTCTAAAGATTTAAATACCTGTAGATTTTCCTTTCCTGTTTGTCTAGCATCAATTGTAATTTCACAGTTTAAATCTTGAGCATAAAAAAAAGACAAATTGAAAAGTAAAAAAAGTAAAAATATATTCCTCATAATTTATTAATTATAATATATTGAAATATATCATTTGCAACAAATCTTTTTTCCTTTAAATCATAATGATTTATTCGAAGCTTATTATCAATGATTGTTACTTTATTAGTGTCATGACCAAAAGCAGCACCTTCGTCATTTAAGGAATTAAGGATAATCACATCTAAATTTTTTTCTTTTAATTTCTTTTTTGCATTTTCTATTTCATTGTTATTTTCAAGAGCAAATCCAATTAATAACTGCTTCTTTTTTAACTTGCCAAGATTAAATAAAATATCATTTGTTTTTTTAAACTCAATACTAAAGTCCTCTTCCTCTAATTTCTTTTTAATTTTTTTTTCAGAATATAATTTAGGTCTGTAGTCACTAACTGCTGCCGCCATAATTACAATATCAGAATTATTATATCTACTCATAACTTCCTCCTCCATCTGTTGTGAAGTTTTAACTTTAATTAAATCTATAGTATTTACAGAAAAAGTTTCATTACTAGGACCGCTAATTAAACACACAGAAGCTCCCAGACGTTTAGCTTCTTCTGCCAATCTATATCCCATTTTTCCTGAAGAATAATTTGAAATAAATCTCACTGGATCGATTGGCTCAAGAGTTGGACCTGCAGTAATCAAAATTTTTTTATTTTTTAATGGTAAGTTTTTAGAGTAATGTGCAATTAAAAAATCAACTATTGAGTTAGGCTCAGGTAATCTACCCTCACCCACCAAACCACTTGCTAATTCACCAGATTCTGGGGGTATTAAAATATTTCCGAAACTCACTAGCTTTTCAATTGATTTCTTAGTGGATTCATGTTTATACATGTCCAAATCCATGGCTGGAGCAAAAAATATGTTTGATTTACAGGACAAATATGCAGCAATTAACAAATTATCACAGTTTCCATTTGCCATTTTACATAGGGTGTTTGCAGTAGCAGGACAAATAATCATAAAATCACACCAAAGTCCTAGTTCAACGTGATTATTCCAGTTTTCATCATCATCCTTAAACTTAGATAATACGGGATTTTCAGAAACTGTTGATAAAGATAAAGGAGTAACAAATTCCTTTGCATTCTCTGTTAAAATAACCTTAATTTCCGCACCTATTTTTTTTAATAACCTAACAAGAATTGGGGTTTTGTATGCTGCTATACCTCCGGTAATACCTAAAAGGATCTTTTTACCCCTAAGGACAGACATTTTACTCTTCTATTTCTTCTGAGCTATCTCTATGGTATACTTTATCCTCTAACCATTCTTGAACTGCAATGGCGTGAGGTTTTGGTAATCTCTCATAGAACTTTGATACTTCAATTTGCTCTTTATTTTCAAATATTTCTTCTAAACTATCATTGTGTGTTGCAAATTCATCTAATTTCTCAATTAATTCATTCTTCACATCTCCATTAATTTGCTCTGCTCTTTTTGAAATTATTGAAATAGCTTCATATATATTTTGCGTTTTATTTTCAATCTCACCTCTATTGTAAGTTTTGGTTGTCTGAGACGCGTTGGTTTTCTTTATATCCATGGTAATAATTATATATTATTAATTTTATTCAATTCAGAAATTTTTAAGTCTATTTCTGTCATGTACTCTGATTGATCGTAATCGTTTCTAAATGATCTATAATATGAAAATGCATTTTTAATTCTATCTTGTTGTTTTCTAGAAACACTATTAATAGCAAGAAGATATGCAGAATCAAATCTGTAATACATTGCTTTCTCTCTTAAATTTGACCCAGGAAAATCCAAGATAAAATTTTCGAAAGATTTAATAGAAGCTTCATAATCAGTTAAATTATGAAATTGTAATGCAATGTTAAATTCTTTTAGTTCTAATCTGTAGTCCAATTCAAAAACAAGATTATTTGCATCAGAAATGAAATCTGAATTTGGATATGTATTTATAAATTCTTGTAATTTTGAAATAGCAATTTGAGTATCAGCAGGGTCTTTTGTAAAAGAAGGTGCTAGCAAATAATAACTTTTTGCACTCAGAAAAGCCATTTCTTGAACTTTTTCACTTTCTGGATAGGAATTTACAAATCTTTCCATTTGATATGCAGCACTGTTGTAATCCTTTGTGTTATAATAACACATTGCTTGCATATAAGTCAGCTTTTGAGCTTGGGGTTTACCTCTGTATTGAGGTAAAATTTGAGAAAATAACCTAGAAGCTTTAGAGTATTTCTTTTGTTCAAATAATTCACTTCCAAGGTTGAATTTAACAGATACTTCGTCAGAATTGAGGGCTTTTTGAAATTTTCCGCAAGAAAAAATCAATATAAAAATAAAAATATAATAGCAGTTTTTCATAGAGTTTGGTGAGCAAAATTATGAATTAAATTGTGGATATTAAAATTAACATTATTTAATCATGTTAAGTCCCTGTAAATACTTTTTAAGTTCTGTTGCAAAAATATCAGTAAAATTTGTGCTAATATCAATTGTAAAATCATTTAAATTCTCATTACTCTTTGAAATTCCAATTTTAAATTTAGCTTTTGAACAGGCTGTTGCAAAATTTAATTCTAAGTTATTTCTTCTGTAATAGCTTATTAATATATCAAATTCTGTATCAATAAATTCAATAAAATCGAGATTTTTTATAACACCACTCCAGCCAAAATCTTTAGATTCAAAATATGAATCCCATCGATTTAATTTTGTTCCACTTTCTGGCATGTAAGCAATAAACTTAATTTTATTTTCATGAATACCTAGTTCTTTAAAAATTTCTTTAATCTGATCATATTCCTTATACTCATCAAAATTAAAAATTATTCCAACGGTTTCAATTTTGATTGCCGAAGAATTAAATTTCCTAGATTCTAAAATCTTCTTCATAAAAATTTTATTGGATCTATTTTTAAGAAACTTTATAATCATCATATGGGCAGTTCTAAACAAAAATAATTAAATTTATTAGTGATTTATGAAAAAGTGTTTTTTTTCAATCTTTTTAATAGCAGCAACCCTATTTCTTGGTTGTAACCAAACTAACATAAATTTTAATAACAAATTACTTGATCATGATATTTCAGAGGATTCCATAATAAATATTTTTATTGAACCTTACACTAAACAAATTATAGGATCAGATTTAAATATTCGTTTAGCATATTCCTCTAAAAAATACTCAAAAAAAGACGGGGAATTAAACAGCACTCTTAGCAACTTATTTGCTGATGCTACTTTTAAAGTTTGTAATCCAATTTATAATAAAATATCAAATGAGAATATTGATGTCGTCTTATTAAACATGGGTGGAATTAGATCAATCATTTCCAAAGGAGAAATTTCAAAAAAAACTGCATTTGAATTGATGCCGTTTGAAAATCAAGTTTTATTGCTTAAGTTAAAAGGTGATATAATAATGGAAATGGTTGAATATTTGATCCGTGAAAAAAAATCTCATCCAATTTATGGATTACAAATACAGCTTGATCAGAATTATAATCTGAAAAATTTAAATGTGAATGGAAATGAATTAGATCTAAATTCATTTTATAATGTTGCAACGACTGATTACCTTTTAAAGGGTGGTGATAATATGAATTTTTTTGCAAAGAATTCAAAAACTTTTGACCTTGAAATAAAAATGAGAGATGTTTTGATAAAATACTTTCAAAGTATTGATACTCTTATATTAAGAACCGATAAAAGATTTTTTAAAAATGAATAGAAGAAATTTTTTAAAAAATTCTATTTACGCGTCTGCTGGTATAGCTTCATCAGTTTGTTTATCAAGCTGTAACAATGAAAAATCTACAACTGTGTCAATCTTACATACAAATGATGTTCATAGCCATATAACCCCATTTGATAACAATCATTCAGAATATCCAAATCAAGGAGGGTTTTCAAGAAGATCTACTCTTGTTTCAGAAATAAGAAGAAAAAACCCTAATACTTTACTTTTTGATGCAGGAGATGTTTTTCAGGGAACTCCATATTTTAATGTGTTTGAGGGTGAATTAGAGTTTAAATTAATGAGTTTATTAAAGTACGATGCAATGACTATTGGAAACCATGACTTTGACAATGGCATTTTAGGTCTAAAAAAACAAATCTCTCATGCTAGTTTTGATTTTATCTGTTCAAATTATGATTTTTCTAATACTATTTTAGAAGGAAAAACATCGAAGTATAAAGTATATAAAAAATCAAATATAAAAATTGGTGTTTTTGGTCTTGGAATTAAGCTTACTGGATTAGTTTCAAAAAATCTTTTTAAAGAAACTAAATATTTAGATCCATTGGAAATGGCACAGGAAATGTCAAATCAACTTAAAAAAAATGAAAAATGCGATTTAGTTGTTTGTTTGTCTCATTTGGGATACAAATATAAAGATGAAGATAAGATTTGTGACCATATAATTGCCAAAAATACTCGGTATATTGATCTTATTATTGGAGGACATACACATACTTTTATGAAAAAACCAGAAACTGTCAAAAATAAAATCGGGAAACAAGTTCTAATAAATCAAGTGGGTTGTTTTGGGCTCTATTTGGGTAAAGTAGATTTTGAATTTTACAACAAAAAACTAAAAAGTAAATTCTTTTCTAACCTTTCGATTTTTTAGTTTAAAATAATGTCTGTTTTGGAAATATCATTTTCTCCAACTCAAATTCAGAAATAATTTTTGCACCAAATTCTGTGGCTTTTATTTTTTTACTTGGACCCATTTTATCTCCGGCAACTAAAAAATTTGTTTTTGAAGATACAGACGATACAATTGTTCCCCCGTTAGTTTCAATGAATTTTTTTAATGCATCTCTTGAATAATTTTTAAAAACTCCTGAAATAACAAAAGATTTATTTAACAACAAAGAAGAAGTTTTTTTGTTTGTTAAATTAGATGTAAAGTTTAATCCTCTCTCCTTTAACCTATTAATAATTTTCATATTGTAAGAATCATTAAAGAAGTCAATTAAGCTATTCGCAATTTTATCACCAATCTCATCAACTAAAATTAATTCGTCAAAATCTGCATTAATTATATTTTCAATGCTACTGAAATGAGAAACGAGTTTTTTTGCAACAGTTTCACCAACATGCCTAATTCCAAGAGCATATAATACTCTTTCAAAAGAAATATTTTTAGACCTTAAAATTCCTTGAATTAAATTATTTGCACTTTTTTCTGCCATTCTTTCTAAAACTACAATTTGCTCATATTTCAAATCATAAAGATCAGCATAATTTCTAATCAGGCCATTTCTTACTAAAAGTGACACAGTTTCCTGTCCTAGTCCATCAATATCCATTGCTTTACGGGAAATAAAATGTTGAATTCTACCAACAACTTGAGGCTGACAATTGTCTTCATTAAAACAATAGTGATTAGCTTCATTTTCCAATTTTGTTAATTTGTTTCCACATTCAGGACAATTTGAAATAAAATTAAGTGCCAATGAGTTAACAGGTCTCAGTGATTGATTTACTTTGGTGATTTTTGGGATAATATCACCTCCTTTTTCAATATATACATAATCTCCGACCCTAATATCTAATTTTTTTATAAAGTCAGAGTTGTGTAAAGATGCCCTTTTCACAATAGTCCCAGCTAATTCAACAGGTTCTAAATTTGCAACAGGTGTTATTGAGCCAGTTCTGCCAACTTGAAAAGAGATGCTATTGAGTCGAGTTCCAATCTCCTGAGGTTTGAACTTATATGCCATTGCCCATCTCGGGAATTTAGATGTATATCCAAGTTTATCTCTCTGAACATAATCATTTACTTTCACAACTGCTCCGTCGATTTCAAAAGGCAATTCTGATCTTTTATTTTCCCAATACTTAATAAATTTAAATATATCTTCTAATGATTGACTGATAGAAAACTCTTTGAAAATATTAAAGCCTAATTTTCCTGCATTATTAAGAAAATTTTCATGGTTGTTGAATAAATCTTTGTTTTTGATTGAAAATATCAAACACTCTAATGGTCTAGAAGCAACTTCACTGCTGTCTTGTAACTTCAAAGTTCCAGATGCAGTATTACGAGTATTTTTAAATAATTCCTTTCCTTCTTTATATCTAATTTCATTTAGCTTGTTAAAACCCTTTATTGGCATTACTATTTCGCCTCTTGCTTCAAATTTTATGTTAGTGAAACCTCTTAATTTTAGGGGAACTGTTGGTATTGTCTTAACATTGCTAGTAACATCATCACCCGAAATTCCATCACCCCTCGTAAGAGCTTTGATCAAATTTCCGTTTTCATATAATAAATTAATTGAAATACCATCAAATTTTAATTCACATGTGTATGAAATTGGCTGAGTTACAATTTTTTTGATTCTTTTTTCCCATTCTTTAAGATCTTCCAAGGAATACGAGTTATCTAAAGAATACATGGGAGACAGATGTTTTGAATTTTCAAAGGATTTGGTTATTTCACCACCAATTCTTTGTGTTGGTGAATTATGATCAAAATAATTTGGATGAGATTCTTCCAGCTTTTTAAGATCATTTAAAAGCATATCAAACTCATAATCAGAAATAGTAGGATTATTCAGTACATAATAATTGTAATTATGTTCATGCAGTTTTTCTCTAAGTTTGAAAATTTGATTTTTTACGGACATTTAAATAAATATTCATATCTAAGATACTAAAATGCATTGGTAAAAAATATAATATTTACTCTGATTTTATGTATTTTTCTTTAAAATCATAAATCTTTTTTTTCCATGAAAATCCTTTATTAATTTATAGGAAAAATTTTGATATTTTGAAACTAGTTGAATCATTTCATGATGAAAAATATCGTTTATTTCAAAAAATATATTCCCATCCACATTTAAATTATTTTTTGAAAAATTTAAGATTACTTTATAAAATATTAAAGGGTCATTATCATTAACAAATAAGGCATGATGTGGCTCAAAATTTAAGACATTTTTTGAGATTTTATATTTTTGCGAATATACAATGTAGGGTGGATTTGAAACAATCAAATCAAAGGTACTCTTTGACTGAAAAGTAAATAAATCTTCACAAATAATATCAATTTCAACATTGTTTTTGCTGGCATTTTTATTTATGATTTTAACGGCATTAGGACATATTTCTAAAGCGGTTACATTTGATCTTAGAATATATTTAGCCAAAGCAATAGCAATACATCCACTGCCTGAACCAATATCCAAAATTTTTTCTTTTTTACATTCGTGTTTAATTATCAAATCTACCAATTCTTCAGTTTCAGGTCTTGGAATGAGCACTGAATTATCTAAATCAAATTCAAGGTTATTGAATATAGTATTTCCTAAAATATATTGAATTGGTTCATAATTAGATAACCTATTTACATATTCATAAAAAATTTTTTCTTTAACATTTCCAAGTTTATAATTACTTGTCATTAGCTCAAGCTTTGACTTGTTAGTTAAATTCTGCATTACTATGTAGAAGATAATATTTAACTCTTCAGAATTATAAATATCAAAAAGTGATTCATTAAATTTTTTTCTTAATATAGAACAGTCCATATTTGATTGATTGTTAAATAAAAGTTATAAAATATTATTTATAAATATTTTTTGAATTATTCTATTTTTGTTAAATGAATATACACGAAAAATACATGAAAAGATGTATTCAAATTGCTGAATTTGGTCAGGGAAATACTTTCCCAAATCCTTCGGTTGGTTGTTGTATAGTAATGAACGGGAAAATTTTAGCCGAAGGATTTTCATCAAAAGCAGGATGTAATCACGCTGAAATCAATGCGATAAATCTTATTAAAGAAAAGTCAATATTATCAAAGTGTACAATTTATATTACCCTTGAACCATGTTCTCATCATGGAAAAACACCTCCATGTGTTGATACTATAATTAAATACAAATTCAAAAAAGTTGTTATTGGAATCAAAGATCCAAATGACTTAGTTAATGGAAAAGGAATTAAAAAACTTCAAAAAGCTGGAGTTAATGTTATGACTGGTATATTAAAGAAAGAATGCACTGATCTTCATAAAAGATTTTTAACTCACCAATTAAAAAAGAGACCCTATATTATTTTAAAATGGGCGCAAACTTCTAATGGTTACATAAGCCCAAAAGAAAGAAAAAATAAAGAACCCTTTTGGATTTCTAATAAAAAATCCAGGATTATATCTCATAAATGGAGAGCGCATGAACATGCAATTTTAATAGGAGCTCAAACACTCCGAGATGACAACCCAAAATTGACCACTAGAATTTGGAATGGCAATAATTGCAAAGCCTATATACTTTCTAAAAATTGGGAAAAAAAAGAAAATAAAAAATTTAATAGTGATAGTTCGTTTAAAATTCTTGACAAGAGCATTATTAATTTTGACAACAATGTAGCAAAACAAATTTGTAATGTATTATATGAAAATGAAATTCAATCTTTGATTGTTGAAGGTGGTACAAAAACAATTAATAATTTTTTAGATTCAAAAATTTGGGATGAAATTAGAATATTTAAGTCTGATAAAAAATTAGTTGGTGGGGTTAAAGCACCCAAAATAAAATATAAAAGAAAAATGAAAATTCAAATTGGAAATGATAAACTAGAAATTTATAAAAATAGTGATGAAACTTTATTGTAAATTTCCTTGGGACATTTCATTGGTTTTTTAGAAACCTTATTTACAAAAGCAAGAATTGTTTGTGCTTTGGTGATTACAATATTATTTCTAAAAACTAAATAATCAAAAATAAGTTTTGAAGAAGGTACTTCCATGAGCTCGGTTTCTATGGTTAGCTCATCATCAAAAAAGGCTGGACTTAAGTAACTAACATTTAATTTACTAACTGGCAATATTAATCCTGATAACTCCAATTCTTTATATGAAAATCCGTTTTTTTTAATCCACTGAATTCTGGAATGCTCAAAGTAATTTATGTAACTACTGTGATGAACAATACCCATTTGATCGGTTTCACAGTACCTGACTTTTATTTTTATTAATGTTTTTTTCATAATTCTAGATCAAAGAATACTAAAGATTAATTCAAATTTATCACTAAATAAATGTGACAAAAAAAAAAATTAAAAAACAACCCTTTTTAATTTTTTTTTTAAAAAATTTGTTTACATATTTGTTACTCACTTTTGAGAATTGTTATTATTCAATGATAATCTTAAATTGGACTAATTTCAAAATTTTATAATTATACATAAATGAATATTACCGCTGATTCTGTTTGGTTAAATTGTTTAAAGTTCGTCAAAGACAATATTCAACCACAGGCATTTAAAACTTGGTTCGAGCCAATAAAAGCTGTTAAATTAGCAGATAATGTTTTGAGCATAGAAGTCCCTAGTAAATTTTTTTATGAGTGGTTAGAAGAGCATTATGTAAAAATTTTAAAAGTTTCTTTACAAAAATCTCTAGGCGATGAAGCCAAATTAGTATATGTAATTAAAATGGAGAATACTTTTGGAAACTCCCAACCATTCACAGAAAAAATACCAAGTTCAAACACTAGTTCGTTTTCAGTTCAAAACACTACCACCCCAATCAATAGAAATATTCCTGAGTTAAAAAATCCTTTTATTATTCCAGGAATCAAAAATGTCAAAGTTGAATCTCAATTAAATCCAAACTATACTTTTGAAAATTTTTTGGAAGGTGATTCAAACCGACTAGCTAGAAATGCTGGTATAGCAGTTTCAAATAAGCCAGGTGGAACTTCTTTCAATCCTTTTCTTATTTTTGGCGGTGTTGGTTTAGGAAAAACGCATCTTGCAAATGCAATTGGTATAGAAATCAAAAAGAAATATCCTGAAAAAACTGTTTTATATACAACAGCTGAAAAATTTACACAACAATACATAGATGCTATAAAAAAGAATAATCGCAATGACTTTATTTACTTCTATCAGGTTATTGATACTTTAATAATTGATGATATTCAGTTCTTTTCAGGTAAACCTGGAACTCAGGATGTTTTCTTCCACATATTCAATCACCTACATCAAAATGGAAAACAAGTAGTTCTAACCAGTGATAAAGCTCCCGTTGATATGCAGGACATTGAACTAAGACTTTTATCAAGATTTAAATGGGGACTTTCTGCAGAATTACAAAAACCTGATTTTGAAACACGAGTTTCTATACTTAAAAATAAATTATACCGTGATGGTATTGAAATGGATGATGATATAGTTAACTATGTTGCAAAAAATATTAAAACAAATGTAAGAGAATTAGAAGGTGCAATAATTTCCTTAATTGCTCAGGCTTCTTTTAATAGAAAGGAAATAAACCTATCTCTCGCAGCTGAAATCATTGAAAAGTTTGTTAAAAATTCGAAAAGAGAAATTTCTATTGACTATATTCAAAAAATAGTTTCTGATTATTTCCAAATGGACATTCCAACACTACAATCAAAAACAAGAAAAAGACATATTGTACAGGCTAGACAACTTGCAATGTTTTTTGCTAAAAAATATACAAAAGCATCCCTTGCAAGTATTGGATCGCAGATTGGCAAAAGGGATCATGCTACCGTTTTACATGCATGTAAAACTGTTGATAATTTATCATCCACTGACAAACAATTTAGAAAGTTTGTTGAAGATTTAGGTAAAAAGTTGTCTGTTTAATACAAGTTCTTATAAAAGGTAATCTTTACATAATTCCCAGTTCAATTTCTGAAGAAATTTTTATACCAATTAATAATTTAGAAATAATAAATTCCATTGATAATTTCGTTGTTGAAAATATTAAAGTTTCATTGAGTTTTTTAAAAAGGGTGTGTCCAGCAAAAAAAATCAATGATGAAAATTTTAAATTATTAAATCAAAAAAATGCAATTGAAACCTCAATGCAATTAAGTCCATGTTTAAAGGGAAAGCATATTGGTTTGCTAACAGATGCTGGGTGTCCTAATATTGCAGATCCAGGATCCAAGTTAATTATGCATGCACATGAAAATCAAATTAAGGTAATTCCTTTAGTCGGTCCATCTTCAATTTTACTAGCAATGATGGCATCAGGTTTAAACGGAAACAATTTTTCCTTTAATGGCTATCTTCCTGTAGAGGAAAAAAAAAGAATAAAAAAAATAAAGGAATTTGAAATTAATTCTAAAAAAAATAATCAAACGCAAATTTTTATTGAAACTCCATATAGAAACCAAAAACTATTCGATGATTTAATCAAAGTTCTAAATGATCAAACATTTTTATGTATTGCGATAAATGTTGGCTCAAAAAATCAAAGAATCAAAACAATGTCAGCAGGACATTGGAAAACAAACAAAATTAAATTTAAAAAAGATCCATCTATTTTTATATTTCACTCAGATTTTTCTATTTTTTAATACCTTTTTTATTTAAATATCGATGCAATTTTCTAGCATTTTTTTTATGTTCAGATAAAGTTCTTGCAAATTTATGTTTGCCAGGATTTTCTGGATCAGCTGCAAAGAAAAAATAATTATGCCTTTCAAAATTCAGAACAGCATCAATTGCTTGAATTGAAGGCATTGAAATTAAGCCTGGTGGAAGACCATAAAATTTATAAGTATTATAAGCGGAGTCGATTTTAAGATGCTTGTTTAAAACCCTTTTTATTACTGAGCTCTTATACTTATCCATTTGGTATGCTGCATACTTTACAGTTGGATCAGCTTGTAATTTCCAATTATTATTTAATCTGTTCATGTATACACCAGCAATTCTTGGAAGATCTATATTAGCATTGGACTCTTCATAAACAATAGATGCTAATATCATTACCTCTTTTTGAGATAAACCAATTTTTTTTGCTTTTATTTTTCTATCATTAAACTCCCAAAACTTAGTGTACTCTTCAAACATTCGATCATTAAACTCCCTAACATCTGTGTTCCAATAAAAATTGTAGCTATTTGGAATATACATTGATAATATGTTGTACGGTTCAAATCCTTTATTTTTAAAAAAAGTATCTTTTGTAAAATCAAGAAATGAAATACTATCAAGCTCGATTTGTTTTGCAATGATTCCTGCTAATTCGTTCATGTTTTTAACATTGTTAAACACAACATCAACTGTTAAATTTTTAGATCTCAGGGAATTAATAATTTCATTATTACTCATGTCTTTTTTAATAATATATTTTCCAGGTTTGGGGTTAAACACTTTTCTTTTCGCAAGTACATCAAAGTGATCAATATTTATTAATTCAGGTTTTATTTGTTCAATTAAATCAGAATAATTAGTCCCTGATTTAATATAGATATATATATAATTTTCTGAAAAATTAGTGTTGGATGAGAACATTACTTGATAAACATAAAATGAAAAAGATCCCATTAAAATAAGTCCGACAAAAATTGTTAAGAAAAAAATACGCTTCAAATACACTTTATAAACATTTTAAACTTCCAGAAAAAACCTGCTTTACTGTTCCACTTAACCATATATCATAAAAAGAATGATCATTTTCCCTCAGACTAACTTGCAATTCACCACCTGGCATGGAGATTAAAATATTTTCATTCTCAGTAATGGAATTAAACCTCAATAAAGCTGCTAAGGCGACTGATCCTGACCCACAAGATTTAGTCTCGCAATTAACTCCTCTTTCAAATGTTCTTAATTTTATTTTATTTTTATTAAGACCCCAATAATTATAATTCAAGCCATCTAAATATTCAATGAATTTTTTTTTATTAAGGCTTGTTTCAGAAAAAATATCAAGTTCATCAATGTTATTGGTTTTGAAAATAATGTGAGGAGAACCAGAGTCAATAAAAGTTGTCATTTTAGAATCATTATAGGTTTTAATATCACTGAATTTTATGTCTTTCATTTTAACTTTTATTTGCAGATCATCAATAACAGACTCATGAAAACCATCAGAGGCTTCAAATTTTGCTTTATTTTTGATAATTTTTAAATAATTTGCAAAATGAGTTATACACCTTGATCCATTTGCACAAAATCCAGACTGGGAACCATCAGAGTTAAAATATATCATTTCAAAATCCAAATTTTTATGTTTTTCAAGTAGTATCAAACCATCAGACCCCACGCCAGAATATCTATCACAAATTTTACGAATTAAATTTGGGTTTTTTGAGTTAAATAGCTTCTGACGATTATCAATGAGAACAAAATCATTTCCAGCAGCCTCATATTTATAGAATTTTTGATTCATCTCTAAACAAAGATAAAAATATTTAACTCAGTTGAACATTGTTAAATATCAGTTAAAAAAAATAGCACGAAAATTGATAATTACTATTTTTATAATGTTTTGATGAAAATTTTTAAAATATCCATATTCTCATTTTTTTTAATCGGATTATTCTTTGTTGCTCATTCATATATAGACCAGAATATTATCAGAGCTGTTGATGAATATAGTAGAGATATTCATAATCAGCAATTCTTAAGTACTTTAAAAAAACCAGTTAATAATAATTTTTCTTTTCTAGATAAAACTGAAAACAACTTTGTTGAAATAGCAAAGAAAGCTATAAATACTGTTGTGCATGTTAAAAGCTCATCATCGTCCAATGAAGATTTTAGCATTGAAGATTTTTTATTTGGTAGATCTCAAATTAGACCCAAAATTGGAAGTGGTTCTGGAGTAATAATTTCATCCGATGGCTATATCGTTACAAATCATCACGTTATCGAAAATTCTGACCAAATTGATATCACGACAAATGACAATCAATCATATGTTGCTGAAGTAATTGGAAGTGATGAACAAAATGATATTGCATTACTAAAAATTAACTCTAATACTGATTTTGAATATGCTGTTTTTGGAGATAGTGATTCAACAGAAATCGGTGAATGGGTTTTGGCTGTAGGTAATCCTTTTAATCTTACCTCCACAGTTACTGCTGGTATAATTTCAGCAAAATCAAGGAACTTGGATCCAACTGGGAGAACAACACAATCTTACATACAAACTGATGCAGCTGTAAACCCAGGAAATTCTGGAGGTGCATTAATTAATAATAAAGGAGAATTAATTGGTATCAATACAGCAATTCAGACCCAAACTGGCTCCTATGTAGGATACTCTTTTGCGGTTCCTAGTAATATTGCTAAAAAGGTAATTGAGGATATTTTGGAATACGGAATTGTTCAATATGGATTTCTTGGCGTAACTGGAACATCACTTAATAGTTTTCAAGCTAAAGAACTAGATATAATAGATACTGAGGGATTCTATATAAATGGGATAGACAGTGACTCAGGAGCAAAATCTGCTGGTATTAAAGTTGGCGATGTTGTAAAAAGCATAGATGGAATAAAAATTTCAAAATTTGCTGATTTAAAGGGTTATCTTAACACCAAAAGACCAAATGACATAGTTGAAGTTAAATTAAAGCGTGATGGTTCCATTAATTATGTTAAAGTAAAACTTAACAAAAATGAAAGAGTAAACTTTTATCTGATTGGTATTTTAAAAAATTTGAATGAAAATGAAATTTCTGAAAGAAATATCAAAAAAGGTGTTAAAATTTCTGAGTTTAACCAAGAATATAAGTCATATTGGGAAGAATATGGAATCAAAGAAAATGATATTATCAAAAAAATAAATTCAAAAATTATTTTGTCAGTTTCAGATGTTGAAAATATAATAAAAACTAGAAATTATTATGATCCTATTTCAATTGAAATATTAACCAGTAAAAATAAAATTGAAAGATTTAATTTTAGATAATAATGAAAATTGATATAATAACTGCTGTTCCTGAAATTTTGAAAGGTCCATTTGATACATCCGTTATCAAAAAAGGCCTAGAAAAAAATATAGTTGAAATAAATATCCACAATCTGAGAAATTATTCAAAAAATAATTACAAGTCTGTTGATGATTATCAATATGGAGGTGGCTCGGGAATGGTTCTTTCTATTGAACCTATTGATAATTGCATCAACTATTTAAAAAAAAATACAGAATATGATGAAATTATATATATGGCTCCTGACGGAGAAAAACTAAGCCAGCAATTATGTAACAAATTATCTTGCTTAAAGAACATAATAATTTTGTGCGGTCATTACAAAGGAATTGATCAAAGAATTAGAGACCACCTAGTCAGTATGGAAATTTCCATTGGTGACTTTGTATTAACCGGTGGTGAACTGCCAGCAGCTATTCTTGCAGATGGTATTATTAGACTATTGCCTGGGGTTCTTGGAAATGAAATGTCGGCTCTCACAGACTCGTTTCAAGACAACTTAATTGCACCACCACTGTACACAAAACCTAAAATATATAAAGACTGGGAGGTTCCTGGTGTTTTACTAAGTGGGAACCAAAAAAACATAGAAGATTGGAGAAATAAAAAGGCAATTGAATTAACACATAAAAAAAGACCTAAACTTCTTTAAATTAATCTTTAAAATAATTTTTCAATTTATTTTTTTAATTATATTTGCAGCCGTTATCTAATACACACTTTCAAATCATGAATAGTATTATTAAAGACATTCAAGACGATTTAAAGGAAGCCAAAGTGCTTCCCTCCTTCAGTTCAGGTGATACAATTACTGTCTATTATGAAATTAAAGAAGGATCGAAAACTAGAACACAGTTCTTTAAAGGTATTGTATTACAAAGAAGAGGTGAAGACGCAACTGAAACTTTCACTATTAGAAAAATGTCTGGAAATATAGGTGTAGAAAGGATATTTCCAGTAAATTCACCATCATTACAAAAAATAGAATTAAATAAAAAAGGAAAAGTTAGAAGATCCCGAATTTTTTATTTTAGAAACCTAACAGGTAAGAAAGCAAAAATTAAAGAAAAAAGAGTTTAAATTACTTAACAATTGTTAATAACTATAGTTTAAAACTAGTTAATATCTTTCGTGATTTTAATTTTATTTTTTTCCATTTACTTATTATAATTGTACAGGATTTGTAGTGGACTCCTTAAACGGACAAACAGCTTGCATTGCAAGTCAAATCCTAAGAACGTTCTTTAACATGATTACTTAGAAAGATTTAAGCAAGTCTTAAATTAACTTCGAAAAAATTATTTAAGTGTGCCTGCACAATTAAAATGTTTTTTCATCTGCTAGGGTAACTTAGCAGTAAGTGAGGATTATGAAATTAAGTAATAAGCCTATATTAAATGTGGCCCCAGGGTCATTTTTAAATAAGTAATCAAGAACTTCAGAGCAGAAAATTTCCTTGAGAAGAGAGTAAGCCAGAAAGTTCAGCAATTGAGAAAATATGACTGGCATTGAAGCAATTCAGAATCAGAAACAATTTTCGAAATTTAGAAAGCCATATTAGAGTAGCAATACTTAAATATGGCTTTCGCTTTTTTATAAACTATTATCATTTTTAACATTTATTTTATAACCATTCTTTATATTTGAAACTTATAAAAACATTGATTAATGTTGAAAATTATTTATACTAAAACTGATGAAGCCCCAGCACTAGCTACTGCTTCGCTCCTTCCAATTTTACAAGCATTTACCAAATCTTCAAAAATTAAGTTTGAAACAAGAGATATATCATTGTCTGCAAGGATTTTAGCAACATTTAACGACTTTTTAGGTAGTAAAGTCAAATATGAAAATGATCTAGAATTTTTAAGTAAAGTAGTAAAAGATCCAAATGCAAATATTATTAAATTACCTAATATTAGCGCATCTATACCGCAGCTAAAAAAGGCAATAATTGAATTGCAATTAAAAGGATATCCACTTCCAGACTACCCTGAAAAAGCTACAAATGATAATGAATTAATTATAAAATCAATATATGATAAAATTAAAGGAAGTGCAGTTAACCCGATTCTCAGAGAAGGCAATTCAGACAGACGTGTCCCATCAGCAATCAAAAACTACATAAAAACCAACCCACACAAATTGGGTAAATGGGAAAAAAAATCAAAAACTCATGTTTCAACTATGAGTAATGGAGATTTTAGAAACAATGAAAAATCTAAAACATCAAAAAAACATGAATTGTTGAATATTTATTTTTATGATCATAATAATAAAAAAACAATTCTTAAGGAAAATATTACAGTTCATAAGGGGACAATTATTGATACAAGTTTTTTGAATATTGAAAAACTTCACAAATTTTTTGAAAAACAAATAAAAAAATGTGTTGACGAAAAAATCATCTTGTCTTTACATCTAAAAGCATCAATGATGAAAGTTAGTGATCCTATCATTTTTGGACATATGCTAAAGGTTTATTTTAAAGATTTTATTTCAAACAATAAAAAAATTCTTACAGATTTAAATGTAAATTTTAATAGTGGTCTTTCAATTTTTTATGAAAAAATTGAGTCTCTTGACAAAAAAGAAAAAAATAAAATTATAAGAGAAATGGAGGATATATTTGTAAATAGTGCTGAAATTGCAATGGTTGATTCTGAAAAAAATATATCAAACTTTCATGTACCAAGTGATTTAATTATTGATGCATCTATGCCCGCAATGATAAAAAGTTCAGGAAAAATGTGGAATAGAAATGGAGAGTTAAAAGATACTAATGCTATAATTCCAGACAGTACATATGCTTCAATCTATCAAGCAACAATTGATTTTTGCAAGGAAAAAGGTGCATTTAATCCGTCAACAATGGGGACTGTTCAAAATGTAGGGTTAATGGCAAAAAAAGCCGAAGAGTATGGGTCTCATGACAAAACATTTGAAATAAAAAAATCTGGACAAATCAAAGTTCAAACAAAAGATGGAAAAAATATAGCATCACATATTGTAAATAAGGGTGATATCTGGCGAATGTGCCTTGTCAGAAAAGATGCAATTAAAGATTGGATTAAACTTGCAATTTCAAGAGCAAAACAAACAAATTTCCCAACTATATTCTGGTTAGACAAGAATAGACCACATGATTTAGAAATAATTAAAGTCGTAAAAAAAGAATTGCAAAAAATTAACGACTCAATGCTGAATATACAAATTATGAGTCCCTATGATGCAACAGTTTTTACATTAAATAAAGTGAAAGAAGGGAAAAGCGTCATTTCTGTTTCTGGAAATGTTTTAAGAGACTATTTAACAGATCTATTTCCGATATTAGAGTTGGGGACAAGTGCAAAAATGTTGTCAATTGTACCTCTTATGAATGGAGGGAAACTATTCGAAACCGGAGCAGGTGGCTCTGCACCAAAACATGTTCAACAACTTTTAAAAGAAAATCATCTTAGATGGGACTCTCTTGGTGAATTTTTAGCCGTTTCTGTTGCATTAGACGATATCTCCTTAAAAAACCCAAGTGCTAAAATCCTTTCAGTTTGTCTAAATAAAGCAATAGAAGAACTTTTAAAAAATAATAAATCTCCTTCAAGAAAAGTTGGCGAAATTGATAATAGAGGTAGCCATTTTTATCTAGCTTTATTTTGGTCAAAATTTTTAAGCGAACAAAATGAAAATAGAAAAATTAAAATTGAGTTTTCAAAAGTTCATATAGAACTATTGAAAAATGAAAATAAAATAATGAATGAAATTAATTCAAAACAAGGAAAAAGCGTAGACTTAAAAGGTTATTATAAAACTGATAATTTTATTATTGATAAAATAATGCGACCCTCTGTCTTTTTAAATAATATCATTGATAACATTTAAAATATTTTTAAGCCATCAAAACAACTGAAAAGGAATCCAATTATACTGATATAGAAAAAAAGTCTATTGAGAATATTATAAGTGAAATTAATAACGAAGATAGTACTGTAGCAATCTCTGTTAGAAAATGTTTTCCCCAGATAAATCTACTAATTAAAAAGGTGTTTGAAATCTTAAAAAAAGATGGAAGATTATTTTACATTGGTTCTGGAACGAGCGGAAGACTAGGTATTCTAGATGCATCGGAATGTCTACCAACCTTTGGAATTGAAAATAAAATTATTGGTTTGATTGCTGGTGGGGATATAGCTATCAGAAAATCACAAGAGCATGCAGAGGATTCGATGACTAACGCATGGAAGGATTTACTAGGATATAATTTAGATCAAAATGATATGGTCGTAGGTATTTCAGCCTCAGGCTCAACTCCTTATGTTTTAGGTGGTCTAATTGATTGTAAGAAAAATGGAATTACTACAGGATGTATAACATGTAATAAAGGGACAAAAATATCACAATACTCTGATTTTCCTATAGAAGTAATAGTTGGGCCAGAATATATTTCTGGAAGTTCAAGAATGAAAGCTGGAACGGCTCAAAAAATGATTCTTAATATGATTTCAAGCACAGTTATGATTAAACTAGGAAGAATTTTAGATAATAAGATGATTGATATGAAATTGTCAAATAATAAACTTTATGATAGAGCAATAAGGATAGTAGAAACAATACTCAGTATTGATAAAGATTCTGCAAAAGATTTAATTTATAAGTACAAAAACATAAGATTAGCCATAAAAAATTACAAATCAAATGATAAGTAAAAATTTTTCTAAAAATATTAAGCTTTTATTAATGTCTTTCATACCCATTTTTATTGGCCCCGTTTTTATACATTTGGGAGGAATAAATGACTCTATTTTTCTTATTGTATTGGGAATTTCTTTTTGTATAATTGCGATATCAATAATATTTACTTCAATATTTAGGATAATAAATGAACTTTTTAAAAAATGATTCCTAATTTTAAACATTAATTTATTTAAATGATAAGTATTAGCTTAAATGATGGGTCGATAAAGGAATTTCCCAAAGGATCTTTAGCAATAGAAATTGCGAAAAACATTAGTGAGGGATTTGCGAGAAATGTTATTTCAGCTAGCTTTAATAATCAAACTATTGAAATAAATAGTAAAATAAATGATGACGGTAAGTTAGAATTTTACACATGGGATGATGATCTCGGAAAGAAGGCATTTTGGCATTCTACATCACATGTAATGGCACAATCCATAAAAGAGTTATTCCCTGATTCTAAACTTACAATCGGTCCAGCTATTAATAACGGATTTTATTATGATATAGATCTTAATGATCAAAAAATTTCAGAGTCTGATTTTGAAAAAATTGAAGCAAGAATGTTACATATATGTAGAGAAAAACATGATTTTACAATCAGATCCGTTCCAAAAAAAGATGCTATAAAATTCTATGAAAATGAAAATAATAAATATAAAGTTGAACTGATTGAAGATCTAAAAGACGGAGAAATTACATTTTGTGATCATTCAAACTTTACTGACTTATGTAAAGGGGGGCATATTCCAAATACATCGATAATCAAGGCTGTTAAAATATTGAATATTTCAGGTGCCTTTTGGAGAGCAAATCAAAATAACAAACAATTGACAAGGGTATACGGAATATCATTTCCAAAACAAAAATTATTAAATGAGTATTTAGAAAATATTGAGAAAGCTAAACAAAGAGATCACAGAAAAATTGGGAAAAGACTTAAACTTTTTTCTTTTTCAAATAAGGTAGGTCTAGGATTACCTTTATGGCATCCAAAAGGAGTTGATTTGAGAGAAAGGTTAGTTAATTTCTTGAAAAAAGCTCAAAAAAAAGCAGGCTACCAAACAGTAATTACACCTCATATCGGTAACAAAGAACTCTATATTACATCTGGTCATTATGAAAAATATGGAGAGGACAGTTTCCATCCAATAAAAACACCAAAAGAAAACGAAGAATTCTTTTTGAAACCAATGAATTGCCCCCATCACTGTGAAATCTATAATTCAGAAAAGTTTAGCTATAAAGATTTACCAATTAGATATGCTGAGTTTGGTACGGTATACAGATATGAACAAAGTGGTGAACTACACGGATTAACTAGAGTAAGAGGTTTTACACAGGATGATGCACATATATTTTGTACAGAAGAACAATTAGAAGAAGAATTTAAAAATGTAATAGATCTAACACTTTATGTATTTAAATCTTTGGGCTTAAATGATTATAGCGCTCAAATTTCCATAAGAGACCCAAAAGATATGCACAAATATATTGGGAGCATTGATGCTTGGGAAAAATCTGAAAAAGCAATAATTAAATCTGTTAAAGAAAAAAAATTAGATTATAAAATTGTTGAGGGTGAAGCAGCATTTTATGGACCTAAACTTGATTTCATGGTTAGTGATGCATTAGGTAGAAAGTGGCAACTTGGTACAATTCAAGTTGACTATAATTTACCTGAAAGATTTAACTTAACATATATAGATAAAAATAATAATTCTGTAAAACCGGTGATGATTCATAGGGCTCCATTTGGAAGTTTAGAGAGATTTATAGCAATTTTACTAGAAAATACTGCTGGAAATTTACCCTTATGGTTAACTCCAAATCAATTTATTATTTTACCAATCAGTGACAAATATGAAAAATACTGTCAAAATGTTTTAAATTTGTTAGAAAATAACGAAATTCGCGGCCTGCTTGATAGCAGAAGCGAGACTATAGGGAAAAAAATCAGAGATGCTGAACTTGACAAAATCCCTTTCATGATTGTAATAGGAGAACAAGAATTAGACAAAAATGAAATTTCCCTAAGAAGTCAAGGTGGAAAAGATTATGGTAAAATGAAAATCAATGATTTTGTCAAGATCATAAAAGATAAAATTAAAATAGAAGTTTAACTTAAATTATTAATTATAGCTATAAGAAGAAGACGAGGGGGAAGGAGACCCTGGAGGATAATAAAGAAAAATCCTCATAAAATAAATTCTGAAATTGAATCTAATGAGGTTAGATTGGTCGGGGATAACGTAGATATTGGAGTTTATCCACTAAATAAAGCTCAAGATATTGCAAATAATCTAGATATGGATCTTGTTGAAATTTCTCCAAATGCATCTCCTCCTGTTTGTAAAGTTTTAGATTATAAGAAATTCTTATATGAACAGAAAAAAAGAGAAAAACAGCTCAAATCTAAATCCACAAAGGTAATTGTTAAAGAAATTAGATTTGGTCCGCAAACAGATGAACATGATTATGAATTTAAGAAGAAACATGCTGAAAAGTTTTTAAAAGATGGAGCAAAACTTAAGGCATTTGTATTTTTTAAAGGAAGGTCAATAATTTATAAAGATCAAGGAGAAATTCTTTTGTTAAAATTAGCTCAGGATCTTGAGAGTTTGGGAAAAGTTGAGCAACTTCCAAAATTAGAAAGTAAAAAAATGATTATGATAATGTCTCCAAAAAAAATTAAATAATTATGCCTAAAATGAAAACAAAGTCCAGCGCTAAAAAAAGGTTTAAAGTAACTGGAACAGGGAAAATAAAAAGAAAGCATGCTTTCAAAAATCATATCCTAACAAAGAAATCAAAAAAAAGAAAATTAGCTTTGACACATTCCACATTAGTACACTCTAGTGATATGAATAGTGTAAAAGAACAGTTAAGATTAAAATAAAGGTAAAAAAACCGTAAATATAGGTAAGAAGAGTTTTGTTACCACCTAATTTAAAATTATAAAAAATGCCAAGATCAGTAAATTCAGTAGCTAAAAGAGCCAGAAGAAAAAAAATATTAAAACAAGCAAAAGGATATTTTGGGCGTAGAAAAAATGTATGGACCGTTGCAAAAAATGCAGTTGAAAAAGGACTTCAGTACGCCTACAGAGACAGAAGAGTTAAAAAAAGGAGCTTTAGATCATTGTGGATAATCAGAATAAATGCTGCATGCAGAATGTATGATATAAGCTATTCAGAGTTCATTAATAAACTTAAATCAAGTAAAATTGATATTAATAGAAAGGTGCTTGCGGACCTGGCTGTTAATAATCCTGATGAGTTTAAAAAAATTGTTGAAAAAGTAAAATAATTTTTAGAAAGGTAAGTCTTCTTCGTTTTGTTCATTTTCCTTGAAAGTATCGTCGTTTGCCGCTGCATTCATCTTTGAATGAAATTCATAAGGGGATTCAAAATTATCTAAGTCTTCAAACTTTCCTAAACTAGGGATAAATCTTATCCTAATATTTTCAAGACCACCATTTCTATGTTTTGAAACAATAAATTCGGCTTCTCCCTCTGTTGAGGATCTATCATTATCATCCCAAGTATCAATTTTATAATATTCAGGTCTATAAATAAAAGAAACTATATCAGCATCTTGTTCAATTGCACCGGATTCCCTTAAATCTGAAAGCAAAGGTCTTTTAGATGTTCTACCCTCAACCAATCTTGACAATTGAGACAAAGCAATTACAGGGATACTAAGCTCTTTTGCTAATGCCTTTAAATTCCTTGAAATAGTTGAAATTTCTTGTTCACGATTTCCAATTTTCATGTTACCACCAGCAGTCATTAGCTGTAAATAGTCAACAATTATAATCTTAACATCTTTTTGTGAAACTAATCTTCTGGCTTTGGCTCGAAGATCAAAAATAGATAAAGATGGGGTGTCATCAATATATAATGGAGCTTTCTCTAAATTTTTTACTCTGATGTTAAGTTGCTCCCATTCATGTTTTTCAAGTTTTCCAGTCCTTAATTTATTTGAATCAAGACCCGTCTCAGAGGATATCATTCTTGTAATTAACTGAATTGAAGACATCTCTAATGAAAAAAATGCTAATGGAATTTTATTTTCAATAGCAATATTTGAAGCCATTGATAAAGCTAAAGCTGTTTTACCCATACCAGGCCTAGCAGCAATGATTACAAGATCACTCTGTTGCCAGCCAGCTGTAAGCTTATCAATTTTATTAAAACCAGAGGGAATTCCACTTAAACCTTTTTTATTTGAAATTGATTCAATTTTGTTTTTTGCTTGAATAACCAAGCTTTGTGCAGTTTCTGATGATTTCTTAATATTTCCTTGTGTTACATCATAGAGCTTGGATTCAGCATTATCTAACAAATCAAATACATCCTTTGATTCGTCATAGGAATCAGAGATTATTTCATTGGAAATTTTAATTAAACTTCTTTGTATAAACTTTTGTAGAATAATTCTGGCATGAAACTCAATATGTGCAGAAGATGATACCTTTTGGGTTAAGGATATCAAATAAAAATCACCACCAACTTTTTCATGTGTGCTATCTTTCTTGAGCTGATTAGAAACGGTTAATAAATCAATAGGTTCACTTCTTTGAAAAAGCTTAAATATAGCATCAAATATATTTTGATGAACTTCTTTGTAAAAGGATTCAGGTGTCAAAATATCAATAACCTCGTCAACTCCTTTTTTATCAATCATCATGGCACCTAAAACAACTTCCTCAAGATCAATAGCCTGGGGAGGTAATTTACCTTTTTCTAGGTTAATTATAGTAGCAGGATCAAATCTAAGGTCTTTGTAGGATGGTTGTTTCATGTCATCTAAAATAAATAATATGATTTAATTTTAATACAATTTAAAATCTAATTAATCAACATAAAAAATGTTAATAACAACACAAAAAATGTTAATAGCTTGAGATTAATTATGATAAACTCCCATTTGTGAATATTTTTGCATTCTATTGGAAATTAATTTTTCTTTAGAGTATGATGATAATTCGGAGTAAGACTTTATTATGTTTGTCTTCACTAATTCAAAAGTTTTGTGCTTGTCTCTATGCGCTCCACCAACTGGCTCCTTAATAATTTTATCTACTAAATTCATTCTTTTCATATCTTTTGCTGTCAACTTTAATGCCTCAGCAGCTTTTTCTTTGAACTCCCAACTTCTCCATAATATTGATGAACACGATTCAGGTGAAATAACCGAATACCAGGTGTTTTCTAGCATTAAAACAACATCTCCAACTCCAATTCCCAAAGCACCTCCTGAGGCACCTTCTCCTATAATCACAGTTATTATGGGAACAGTTAATCTTGTCATTTCAAAAATATTTCTTGCAATTGCTTCACCTTGACCTCTTTCCTCAGCTTCAAGGCCTGGGTATGCGCCAGGAGTATCGATTAAGGTAACAACAGGAATATCAAATTTTTCAGCCAATTTCATTAACCTTAATGCCTTTCTGTATCCCTCAGGATTCGCCATTCCAAAATTCCTATATTGTCGATCCTTGGTATTATGTCCTTTTTGTTGACCTATAAACATAAATGTTTGGTCTTTAATTTTACCCAGCCCTCCAACCATTGCTTTATCATCCTTATAATTCCTATCACCATGTAACTCAAGAAAAGTTTCGCCAAAAATTGAATTGATATAATCTAAAGTATATGGACGATCAGGGTGTCTAGAAATTTGAACCTTTTGCCATGGGCTTAGATCAGAATAGATTTCCTTAATGGTTTGATCTATTTTTTTTTGAATCTTAATTTGAGTCTCAGTAACATCAACATCAGATTTATCACCCAACTCAATACAATCTAACAATTGCTTATCTAAATCTTTAATTGGTTCTTCAAAGTCTAAATAATTCATATAAATTATTTGATAATAAAGATAAAAAAGATCTTATTAATTTATCTTTTTATTATATTTTTTTAAATAAAAATTTAAAAAAACTGAGAATAATATTAATAGAAGTCCCACATAAAAGTTAAAACTCATTTGTTCGGATTTTCCAAAAATAACTAGGGCTAGGATAATTCCATAGATAGGTTCTAGGTTATATGTTATTACAGCAGAGTAAGGAGTAATATAATTAAGTAAGTATACAGCGGCGATAAATGCATAAGCAGTACAAACCACGCCTAATAGAAAAATATATAAGTAATTAACTGAAAAAAAACTTTCAATAAATAAATCATCCAATCTCCCTGTAATAATTAAGAAAATAGAAATAAATATCACTCCAAATAGAAATTCAAAAAATGATATTTTATACGCGTTATCATTTTTGATTAAAAGACCATTTAAAACAGAAAAAATTGAAGCAAAAAAAGCAGAAAATATACCTAAAATTATTCCTAACGAATAATTAAACTCAGATTTTAAAATTAAAAATATAGCTGCAATCACCAGAAATGATAATAATAATTCATAAGGTATAATTTTACGCTTAAAAAAAAATGGCTCAATAAAGGATGTAAAAAAAGCAGTTGTTGACATCATTGAAAGTGCTACTGTAACGTTAGAATAATCAATCGACATAAAAAATGTTATCCAATGAAGAGATATTATAAAACCAAGAAGGCAATACTTGATAATAAACCGGTATGATGTTTTTAGTTTTTTACCAGTCATGGCACAAAATAATAAAATTACAATTAAAGCAATAAACATTCGGTGCCAGACTATTGATACAGCAGAATTTGTAATTAGTTTTCCCAAAATTGCAGTAAATCCAGCAATAAAAACTAGAAAATGAAGATGAATGTGGTGTTTGATACTATCTTTTTGCATTATAAACAAGATAAACAGATAATAAACCAAAAATAATATTTGGAAGCCATACTGCTACTATTGGCGATAAATCAGACTGTAGAGCTAAAACTCCAAATATCTTATCAAAGAAAACATATACCATAGCAACTACTATCCCAAACGCTAAATTTACACCAGTACCACCTCTTCTTTTCTCAGATGAAACGGCAAAGGAGATTAAAGTCAAAATAAAAATTGAAAAAGGAATACTCCATTTTTTATATTTTGCAACCAAATAACGGTCAATATTAGCGGAGCCTTTAGATTTTTCATTTTTAATAAACTCAATTAACTCATTATATTTTAATGACTCAGCGATGTAGTTAACAGGTGTTAAATCTTCTACTTTAAAATCAAAAATTGTATCTAAAGATCTTTTATTATAAATAACATCAACTGAATCTGTTATTGTTCTTTTTGAAAAATTATTTAAACGAAATTTATTTACTTTATCTAGAAAACGTATACTTGAAGCACTAATCTTAAAATTCATTTTTTCGCCTTCAAAATTTTCAAGAGTAAAATTTGTTCCAACGTTATTTTTTGGATTGAACTGAGTTAGAAAAATATACTCCCTGTCATTAATTTTTCGAAAAATATTTTTACTATCAATTGCCTTTTTGTTTCCCCTGAGGTATTTATATGAAAACTCGTTATATTTTTTAGTTGATTCAGGAACAACATACATTCCAAAGTAAAGTGAAAAAACTGCAACAATAAATGAACCTAACATATAAGGTTTTAAAATTCTTTTTAATGAAATACCAGATGAATACAAAGCTACGATTTCCGAATTATTCGAAAGTTTTGAAGTGAACCATGTAGTTGCTAAAAATAAAAATAATGGCAACAAGCTAAACGAAAAATAAATACTGAAATTATAATAATGACTTAATATCTCACTAATTGCAACTTCTTTGGCAATTAACTTATCAATATTTTCTGCTAAGTTTACAACTATGGCAATAGGAATAAAAAGGAGTTGGATCAACAAATACGTGTTAATGTACTTCTTAAGAATATATTTATCAATTTTATTCAATTAAAGTCTATTTGAAAGTTTAACTATCATTTTATTTTTCCAATTTAAAAAATCTCCATCAATTATTTTATCCCTGGCTTTTTGCATTAGAAATCTGTAGAAGCCTAAATTATGAATAGATGCAATTTGTCTACCTAGCATTTCATTTACACTAAACAAGTGTTTAAGATAAGCTTTTGAGTGATTATCAACCCAAGTAATATTTTCTGGGTCGATTGAGCTAAAATCATTTGTCCACTTTTTATTTTTAATATTTATTATCCCCTCTGATGTAAAAAGCATTCCATTTCTACCATTTCTTGTAGGTAATACACAATCAAACATATCTACTCCAAGCGATATGTTTTCTAACAGGTTTGCAGGAGTACCAACACCCATTAAATATCTAGGCTTAGATTTAGGTAAAATTTCACAAACATTTCCAACCATATCATAAATTTCGTCATGGGGCTCACCTACAGATAGCCCTCCAATTGCATTTCCAAAACATTCTTTTGAAGATATTACTTTTGCGGATTCTTGTCTTAAATCTTTATATGTGCTGCCCTGAACTATTGGAAAAAATATTTGTTTAAATCCATACTTACCTTCCAAAAAATTAAATTTTGATAAGCATCTATCTAACCATCTATGAGTCAAATGCATTGAGTTTTTTGCATAGTCATAATCACAGGGATAAGCTGGACATTCATCAAATGCCATAATAATATTTGCTCCAATGGAGTTTTGTATTTCAATTGCATGCTCTGGGGTAAAAATATGTTTACTGCCATCAATGTGACTTTTAAATTCTACCCCATTTTCATTAATTTTTCTGCTTGAAGCAAGTGAATAAACTTGATAACCACCTGAATCAGTCAAAATATTTTTATCCCATTTCATAAACTTGTGAATACCACCAGCTTTTTCAAGCACGTCAACTCCAGGTCGCAAATAAAGATGATAAGTATTTCCTAAAATTATTTCAGCTTTTATATCATTTTCAAGTTCCCTTTGGTGAATACCCTTAACGGATGCCTGTGTTCCAACAGGCATAAATACCGGGGTATTGATTTCCCCATGAGAAGTTTTAATCAAACCTACTCTAGCATTGGAGTTTTTATCAAATGAAAGAATTTTAAAAGTTGGGTTCATTAGAGACAAATATAACTAAGAAAGAAATCATATTCTGTATTTGTTAATAAATGAAAAATTATTTCTTTTTTAAGTTTTTAAAATAGCATAAATTGTAACCAAATATAATATTTCATATAAATGTCAGATTTAGATAAACTTGAAAAAATTACCATTCAGACAAGAAGAGATATTTTAAGGATGGTTCACAAAGTAAATTCTGGTCATCCAGGCGGGTCTTTAGGTTGTTCTGAGTTTTTAGTGACTTTATATAATAAAATAATGAAAAGAAAAGATAACTTTTCAATGGATGGTGTAAATGAAGATCTATTTTTTCTAAGTAATGGGCACATATCTCCGGTTTTTTATAGTGTTCTTGCAAGATGTGGATATTTTAATATTGATGAATTAAATACTTTTCGATTAATTAACTCTAGGCTTCAAGGCCATCCTACAACACATGAAGGACTTCCAGGTGTTAGGATATCATCTGGCTCCCTTGGACAAGGTTTGTCTGTAGCTATAGGGTCTGCATTAACAAAAAAACTAAATAATGATACATCAATTGTTTATTGTCTTATGGGAGATGGTGAACTGCAAGAAGGTCAAAACTGGGAAGCAATTATGTATGCTGTAGCTAAAAAAGTTGACAATATAATTGGAATTATTGATTTAAATGGACAACAAATTGATGGTAGCACAAAAGATGTTTTAAACATGGGTGATTTAAAGTCTAAATTAAACACATTTGGATGGGAGGTAGTAGAAATAAGTAATGGAAATGATATTAAAAGTATTATTAATGGGATGGATAAAGCAAAAAATAATCTTTTTAACACCAAACCAGTTTTTGTTTTACTAAAAACCATTATGGGAAACGGAGTAGATTTTATGATGCATACCCACGAATGGCATGGTAAAGCCCCTAACGATGAGCAGCTTGAAATTGCATTAAAACAAAACCCTGAAACATTAGGTGATTATTAAAATGAAATACTACACTTATACAGAAAAAAAAGATACCAGAAGTGGATTCGGCGATGGTTTAACAGAACTTGGGGCAAAAAACCCAGATGTTGTTGCTTTATGTGCTGATCTTACGGGGTCATTAAAAATGGGGGAATTTAAGAAAAACCACCCGGAAAGATTTTTCCAAGTAGGAATCGCGGAGGCAAATATGATGGGAATTGCTGCTGGAATGACAATTGGTGGCAAAATCCCTTATACTGGTACTTTTGCAAATTTTTCAACAGGAAGGGTTTATGATCAAATAAGACAGTCGATTGCATATTCTGAAAAGAATGTAAAAATTTGTGCTTCTCACGCTGGGATCACATTAGGTGAAGATGGAGCCACACATCAAATATTAGAGGATATTGGTATGATGAAAATGCTTCCAGGTATGACTGTTATAAACACTTGTGATTACAATCAAACAAAAGCTGCTACATTAGCTATTGCTGATCATCATGGGCCAGTTTATCTAAGATTTGGAAGACCAAAAATACCAGTTTTTATGCCAGATAATAAAAAATTTGAAATTGGTAAAGCTATTAAATTGAGAGAAGGTAATGATGTGACAATTGCAGCAACAGGTCATCTTGTGTGGGAGGCTTTAGAAGCTTTGAAAGTACTTGATAAATTAGGAATTAGTGCTGAAGTAATAAACTTTCACACTATAAAACCGCTGGATGAAAAAGCAATACTTGATTCTGTAAACAAAACAGGTTGTATTGTTTCTGCAGAGGAGCATAATTTTCTTGGAGGTCTCGGCGAAAGTATCTCTAGAGTACTATGTAAAAAACTACCATCGCCTCAAGAATTTGTTGCTACAAATGATACTTTTGGAGAATCAGGTACACCCGCGGAACTAATGAAAAAATATGGACTTGATTCTGATACTATTGTTGAAAAGTGTAAACTTGCAATTAAAAGAAAATAATATTTAATCTATCCTAGAAGCGGTATCATCTGAATCGAGATAATTTGGGATACCATCTCCATCAGTATCATCATTTGTAGGATCTCCATCTCCAATATCGTTTGTAGGATCTCCATCCCCATCTCTATCAACTGTTAAATCAGAATCAGGCTCCAAATCTTCATCTATAGTTGGGGTTCCATCATTATCATCATCAGAATCAAGAAAGTTATTTATTGGATCATCGTCAGAATTATCGTTTGTTAAATTGAGATCACCATCAAGATCCTCTAAATATGTTGGAACATTATCATTGTCATGATCATTAACTTCTGATTGATATAATTTAAACTTAAATATTAGATTTGAATATACTGGAACAGATCCAGCAGAAGATGAAAAATAAGCTAGCCCAGAGGGTAAAAACATTACCCCTATACCTGGATTCGTATAAGAAACAGTTCCGTCATTATTAACAGAAAAAGTTTCAGCATTGTTAAATTGTGAAATCACTTTTCCCCAACCAGAAATTGTAGCAATTAAATCAAAATCCGTTGGATTATTAGAAGAGTCAAATGTGTTACCGTCCATTAGATTACCCTCATATGAAACTCTCACACTATCACAAAAATATGGTGAAGTGTCTCCCCCACCTTGATTGATTCGCAAAATATAAAATTCATAATCAGTTTCTAAATATGTAGTTGAATGTGTCTCTATAAAATCAATTAGTAAGGAATTTTGTTCAGAGTTTGGTAATATACCATCATCTGGTAACGGGTTTATTACTATTTCATCTAGAGAAATAAATTGGTTATTTATAATTGAATTACTTACGTAATGTGTGCTAAAGAAACCTATCAAAGAATCATTATCAATAACTTGCTGTTCAGTTCGATCAGCTTCTTCAATAGCAATTGGATTATTGTCATCTTTTCTACATGAAAGACTGATTATTAAAATTGAAATTAAAAAAAAACGTATTTTAATACCCATTATAATTAATTTTGCTAGACAAAAATACAATTAATATACTATTTCAAGAATGCAAAAGAAGAAAATACTTGGGAATACTCAAATCTTAAATAAAATTAAAAGAATTTCATTGCAAATTATTGAATCTAATCTGGATTCGAGAAAGATAATAATTTGTGGAATAGAAAAAAATGGTGCATTACTTGCTCAGAAAATTTGTGAAGAATTAAATCATATTACAAAAAAAAATATAATCTTTTGTAATATTAAAATTAATAAATCCTACCCTACTAAAAATATCATATTATCAATTGATAAAAAGATTTGTGAGAATCAATCTGTTGTTATTGTAGACGATGTGCTAAATTCAGGAAAAACTTTGACCTATGCTGTCAAACATTTTTTAGATATTCAAGTTGAGAGTATTAAAACAGCTGTTTTAGTTAATAGAAGTCATAAAAAATTTCCGATTAGTGCAGATTTTAAAGGGATAAACCTTTCATCATCACTCCAAAATCATGTAGATGTAGTATTTTCAAAAGATATGATTGAAGCTTTTTTATTCTAAAGTTTCTATTATCTGATTGCTTATAATATCAATAGATTTTTCATCACAAGTTATCGTATTTTTTGCCATTGAATAATAACACTCTCTTTCAAATAAATGTTTTGAAATAAACTCAAGTAACTTTTCTTTAGATTCAAATTTTGAAATCAAAGGTCTATTTTTTTTAATGGCGAATAATCTTTCTGATAGATTTTTCCGTGAGTGTTTTAAATAAAAACTAATATTATTATCAACATTAAAAATTTTATGATTTTCGTGATAACAGGGCGTACCTCCACCAAGAGAAACGATACAATTATCTTCTTTTATGATTTCATTTAAATATTTTGATTCTATTTTTCGGAAATAGATATCCCCTTTTTTTTCAAAAAGCTTAGTAATAGAAAAACCTTCTTTTTCTTCAATATATTGATCTAGATCAATATTTTTCATAGCTAATTTTTCAGAAAGCCTAGCTCCTATTTCTGTTTTACCGCAACCCATATATCCCGTTAAAATAATATTCATAATATTATAGTGAGTTTATTAATCAAAAGCATTGTAATATAAATTAAACATTTTATATTTGCACCCTCTAAAGTAATTAAATTTGACCTGGTAGCTCAGTTGGTAGAGCATCTCCCTTTTAAGGAGAGGGTCCTGGGTTCGAGCCCCAGCCAGGTCACTTTTTTTTAAAAACAGCAATTCCCTTTAAAAGTTTGAACTTAGCTCAATTGAAAGTAAATGTAGATTATTATAACTAATTTAAAATATTTGAAGACTCTATACTATTTGGAATAGTACACTCATTATATTTACCAAAAATATTATATCTATTCCTTGCAATTAGATCATACAGAAAATTTAAAAAAAAGTTAGGAGTGAAAAAAAGCATATATTTAAAAATTAAATTTATTTCCAAGTATTTAATACAATGTTTTATTGCCTGAGATTTTGTTAAAATTTCACCATTATTCTTTATAACAAAAACAGTATTTCCAAGCTTTAAATTCGGATATTTTTCTTTAATAAATACACTGTTAAAATTAGTAAAATAAATATTTTTAGAAGGGTTTCTTTTAAAGACCCATACTACATATTTATTACATAAAACACAAAATCCATCAAAAACAATAATCATTTTTTAAATAAAATATAAATTTAATTATTAAAAATTAATTTCTAATCCTGAAAAGATTCCAAAGGGATGTCCTGGCCTTAATCCTGCTGGAACAATTGAAACAGCATATTTTTTATTTAAAAGATTGATAATATTAGATTTCAAAATAATATTAGAGTTGATTTCATATTCAGCAGAAAAATCAACGATAAATTGTGGTGATATAATTTTTAATCCATTAGCCTGTGTGTAAAGTTTTCCTTTATAATTTCCGTTAAGATTAAAATTTAATTTACCATAAGTATAACTGAGATTAGTGTTTAATTGATGCTGAGGAATATACGGAATTCTGTCCCCGTAACTTACCTCACCCCAAATATCCTCACTACTCCCAAAATCAGACAAAAATTTTGCATTAGTTAGTGTATATGAAAAAGTAGTATTAAAATTTTCAAAAAATGATGTATTAAACATTAATTCAAGTCCGCTAACAAGTGCTTCACCCGCATTAAACGGATCAAGTTCACCTGTACCACCTGATGCAGCTAAGTCATTTCCTAAAAGATTACTGTAATCATTTCTATAAAATATTATTTCAGCTCCAAGTTTTTGAGATTTAAGCCTAAAACCAAATTCAATATTTATGCTTTCCTCGGCTTTTTGACCAGTGGAGTTGCCAGGCGGGGAAAAACCTTTATGAATTCCTCCGAATGTTGATATTCTATTGTTAAGATTGTAATTAAATCCAACTCCTGGGATTATAACCGAAACAATATTTTCTCTCGTTGTTAAACTGGATTCATCCCTATCTGGATTTGAAGAACCATAATCATCTCTAAACAACTTAATTGACTCATATCTAATACCAGGAGATACAGTTAGTCCATTTATTTTATACTTGTACATTATGTATGATGCAATCGATTTTGCAGAACTAATCCTATTGCCCTGTGCTCCTAATTCACCTAAGGTTTCTAAATACATTTGTTCACCATTAATTCCATATATGTCTTCCCACTGAAATCTATCTTCTTCATCGTAATGAAATCTTAGTCCAATTTCCAAATCATTAAATCCTCCATTATTAGGGTACCAGTGGTAATCAAATTTTGTTTGAAATCCTTTTGAAATATATTTTCTATTATTTGCTTTTACTTTTAATGAACTGTTGTAATCTAAATATCCATTGATTATTGAAAAATGATTTGGATATTGCTCTGGATTTGAAATAACTTTTGAAATTTTTTGTGAATTATTTTCAAAAACAACATCATCTAATTTATACCAATTTCTTTTGAATTTGTTAAAATAGAGATTTGAAGTAAGTTTTAGCTTATCATTAAATAAAAATTCGTGAGTTAGCATATACTGAAGATGCTCAGCATCCATTTTATCATTTTGTGATGCCGGATAGCGTAAAAAAGGATCATTATTAAAATCTAAATCTGTTAAACCAAGATAAGTCTCATTAGAAATTTCATCATAATGATGAAATTTTAATTCTAAAGACTGAATAGTTTTTTTGTCTTTAACGAATTTATATTTAATTTTTGAAGTTATTTCACTAATATCAAATCCTGAATTAAAATTATTGACAAGCGACTTAAAGCCATCTGAATTATAATTTAAATACTCAAACACGTAACCAAAGTTTTTTTTAGTATTTCCAAAAAGTGCATATGTTTTAGCAGAATTAAAATTACCAATATTTGTCTCCAATCTTACTTTTGATCTGTCTGGGATTTCTGTAGAAATAAAATTGATTGCGCCACCTGTAGTATAAGGGCCATATTGTATTTGACTACTCCCTTTTAGAACCTCAACAGCCTGCATACGAGCAACGGAAGGAAAATAATAAGCAGAGGAAGCACTGTATGGTGCGGGTGCTATTGGAATACCATCTTCCATTATTACAATTTTTGAACTTCTTTCGGCTGAGGTACCTCGGATACTTATATTTGGTCGTAATCCAAAACCATCTTCTTCATAAAGATTTATTCCTGGAATCCTTTTTAAAGATCTATTTACATCGGTATTAATATAATCTGTAAGCTCTTCAAATGATAAGTAATATGCAGCTCCAGTTCTGTTGTTAGCCATGAATTTACTACCAAGAATTCTGTTTGGTTTTATCAAAATTTCATCAATTGGTACAGTATCAATTTTATTTACATAAATTTCATTACTATAAAGGCTAGTTACAACTAATAATTTGAAAAGAATAAAAATAAATGTCCTCATTGTTTTGTATTTAAATTTCGCATAATTTATTTTTAAGAATGAATTACAAATATAAATATTGATTTAGATTTAATCTAAATAAAAATAAAAAAATATGATTTTCTAAGAAAAAAAAGTATATCCCCTGTAACGATATATTATTTAGAATGATAATATATTAACAGATTGAACCTTGAACTACATTAATGAACTCTTAGCGTTACTTTAAATCAATTTTTAGATTTTATCTTTGCTTCCTCAAAGATTTTTTATGATAGGTTTAGTAAGCTTAAACTATAAAATTGCACCCTTAATATAAGAGAACATTTCTACCTATTCCCTAACGAAATTTCTAAAATTCATGCACACATAAATAAAAAAGTAAAAACTCAAGGACTTTTTATTATTTCAACATGTAACAGAACTGAAATTTATTTTGAAGTCAATTTACAAGAGCTAAATGAGAATCAAGTTTTTCATTCGATTATCATGACCCTAAGTAGATTTAAAAAATTTAATGATGGCTTGAGGCCGTACATTAAAAAGAAGAAAGGAATTGAAAAAATTTCAAAACATATATTCAGACTCTCAAGTGGACTTGAATCAATGATCATAGGTGAATTCCAAATTGTTGATCAAATAAAATCAGCATACAGTCTTGCTAAAAAGAATATAATGCTCAGCCCCACTCTTGAAAGAATGATCCAAAAATCTTTAGAGGTTAGCAAATTCATAAGAAATAATACAAGCATAGATAAAGGGGGTATTTCAGTGAGTTCAGCTGCTATCGATCAAATAGGAAGCATTAAAAATGCTCATAACCTATCCATTTTGTGTGTGGGGGCTGGAAGAACATCAAAACTCTCAGTTCAACAATTGATATCAAAAAAATTTAAAAATCTTTTTATCACCAACAGAACCAAAGCTAATGTTGATCCATTAATTGAAAAGTTTAAATTAAAACATATTGATTACAAAAGCTGGAAGAAAAGATTACGGGACATAGATATTGTAATTTTTAGTACATCTTCAAAAACGCCTTTAATTAAAGACGATGATTTAAATGAAATTGATAAAATCCGAGCAAATAAAATAACTTTTGTTGATCTCTCAGTTCCAAGAAATATAAAATTAAAAAAGACCTACAAAAATGTTGATTTAGTAGATCTGGACAAGCTTAAAGATCAGGTTAATAGAAACTACAACAAAAGAATTTCTGAAATAAAAAAAGCCGAGTTGATGTTAACAAAGCATACAACAGAATTTAATAAATGGGTTGATAGTAGAGAGCTAAGACCAGCTATAATTTCCATTAAAAAACAATTTGATGAATTGATTACCAATTCCCCTAAACTTAATGGTAATAAAAAGGAGGTTGAAGAAATTTATGAGAAATTTTCGGATAAAATTATTAAAAACCTGATTTCAGTAACCAATAACGGTAAAAACAATGAAGCTCTTAAGATAATTAACAAAATATTTTCTAATGATTAATAAGTTAGTTGTTGGGTCTAGAGCTAGTAGCCTTGCTTTAACTCAGACAAGATATGTTATTCAAGAATTAAGAAAAACAAACCCTAACACTGAATTTGTTATAAAAAAAATCAAAACTAAAGGAGATCTATTACTAAGCAAAGATTTAAATAAAATACTCGACAAAGGTTTTTTTGTTAGCGAAATTCAGAATGAACTGCTACATAACTCTATTGACATCGCTATTCACAGTTTAAAAGATTTGCCCTATGATGTGAATTCTAAATTAAAATCCTTTACTGTAACAAAAAGACAAGACCCTATGGATGTTCTTGTAATAAAAAAAAGACTCAAGACTAAAAAACTAAAAGACTTGAAATTAGTTGGAACCTCATCGATTAGAAGACAGAAACAAATCCAAATGATTCATAAAGATGTGAAAGTTAAAAGCTTGAGAGGAAATGTTGAGACAAGAATCCAAAAACTTGATAAAGGTGAATATGATGGAATCATTCTTGCAGCTGCTGGACTAAAAAGATTAGGATTGGAAAAAAGAATAACAAAATATTTTAATGTGAATGAAATGACACCCGCTGCAGGTCAGGGTGCTCTTGCGGTTGAATTCAGAAAAAATGATAAAAAAACCCTATCTATTTTAAAAAAAATTCAAGATAAATCAACAGAGATTTGTGTTAACGAAGAAAGAAGTTTCTTAAAAAATGTTGGTGGCGGCTGTTCTTCTCCAGATGCAGTTTTATGCATCATTGAAAATGATAAAATAAAGATTGAAGGTAAAATATTTGATAGCAATAGAAAAAAATATATTGCTGGAACCATGGTGAAAGATCTTGGAAATCATAAAGAAATTGGAGTAAAACTAGCTAAGCAGTTAAAATCTAAGCTTTCTCCAGTATCAGCCAAACATGTCATTTTAACCAATGAAGGAGATATTAATGGGTTCTACAATTTAGTTAAAAATAATTTTAAAGTCCATCATTTTCCTTTGTTAAAAATACTGCCTATTGAATTTAAAATTAATAATCTAGAATCTTATGATTATGTAATATTTACCTCTAAAAATGGTGTGAAAAACTTCTTTAGTAAAGTTAAAATATCTGAAAATGTAAAGTTTATATGCATTGGCAATAAAACAGAACAAATGCTAAATAAATATGGGTATGTTTCGTTACATACTTCTAAAAAAAATTATTCTGAAATAATGGCAACAGAACTAGAAAAAAATAAATTAATCAATGGGGAAAATGTTCTTCTTGTTCAGGGTAAAATAGCAAAAGATGATTTACGGTTCGAGCTAAAAAAGTTCTGTAATGTAGACAGAGTAAATGTTTACAGTACAAATGCTAAAGAAGATTTAAATGAAAAGCTTGAAAAGCTAATTTCTAGTATAAGCACTTTTACTGTTTTCACTAGCCCTTCAGCTTTTGATTCTTTTATTAAATTTTATAATCCTAACAAAACAAAAATAATCAGTATTGGCAATACCACAACTAAATACATTGAATCTAAAGGTTATGATTGTATGCTAACGTCTCAAATGCAATCCTATGAAGGGATTTCAGAATCAATAATAAAACACTTCTATTAATTATGAAATTTCCAACAAATAGACTTAGAAGGCTTAGATACAACAAAATTCTAAGAGACATGATTGAGGATGTGAGAATAAATCCAACTGACTTGATATGCCCTATATTTATTATCGAAGGAACAAATATAAAAGAGCCTATTGCGGCTATGCCTGGACAATATAGGTTTTCCGTTGATCAAGCTGTAAAACTATGTGAAGAACTTATTCAAAATAATATAAACTCAATTATATTATTTGGAATTCCAAAAGACAAGGACAATACAGGTGAAATTTCATGCAGCTCAAATAGTATTATTCCTAAGGCAATTGAAGAATTAAAAAATGTATATGGTGATCAAATTTTTATCATAGCGGATGTATGTAATTGCGAATACACAACTCATGGACACTGTGGTACTGTAATCGATAATGATGTAGACAATGATGCAACTCTAAAAACCCTATCCAGTCAGTCTTTAATTTTGGCTAAAAGTGGTGCCGATGCATTAGCACCCTCAGACATGATGGATGGAAGAGTTAAAGTAATAAGAGAAGTTTTAGATAATAATAAATTTGAAAAGATTCCTATTTTCCCATACTCCGTGAAATACAGTTCCGCATTTTATGGTCCATTTAGAGATGCCGCCAAAAGTAGTCCATCCTTTGGTGATAGAAAAACTTACCAAATGAATTTCAAAAATTCTGAAGAGGCAATAAACGAAGTTAAATTTGATATAAACGAAGGTGCTGATGTGGTTATTATTAAACCTGCTTTATCATATCTAGACATCATATACAGAATAAAAGAAAGATTTAATATTCCCATAATTGCATATAATGTTAGCGGGGAATATACAATGGTTAAAAGCGCATCAAAAAACGACTTTATTGATGAAATGGAAACAATTTTGGAAATATTACATTCTATTAAAAGATCTGGTGCAAATGCGATAATAAGCTATCATGCACTAGATATCGCAAAATATTTAAGATCCAATGAAGTACAATAAAAGCACTAAAGCATTTAAGGAGTCCCAAGCACTGATCCCTGGCGGGGTAAATTCACCTGTACGAGCATTTAAAAGTGTAAAATGCAATCCTGTTTTTTTTGATTATGGAAAAGGAAGTAAAATTTATGATATCGATGGTAATGAATATATTGATTGTATCTCATCTTGGGGTCCGCTTATTTTTGGACATGCTGATCGTACGACACAATCCAAAATTAGTGATTATCTAAAAAGAGGAACAACATATGGTGCACCCACAGAAATTGAATCTGAAATGGCAAAAAAAATTATTGAATTAGTTCCCTCCATTGAAAAGGTGAGGATGGTAAATTCAGGAACTGAAGCAACAATGAGTGCAATTAGACTAGCTAGGGGATATACTTCTAAAAACTTAATTTTAAAATTTGCAGGAAATTATCACGGTCATGGAGACAGTTTTTTAATTAAAGCTGGCTCAGGTGCAATGACTTTAGGATTACCCGATAGCCCAGGTGTAACTAAAAATACTGCGAAGGATACAATTATTGCTGAGTTTAACTCAATTGAATCTGTAGCTAAACAATTCAAAAGAAATCCTGGTAAAATTGCTGCTGTTATAATTGAGCCTGTAGCTGGAAATATGGGTCTAGTTCAATCTAAAAAAGATTTTCTTAGAGAGCTTAGAAAACTTTGCGACAAGAATAAATCATTATTAATATTTGATGAGGTAATGAGTGGTTTCAGATTGTCCCAAGGTGGAGCTCAGCAGTTATACGATGTAATTCCAGACATTACAACTTTAGGTAAAATAATCGGCGGTGGACTTCCAGTTGGGGCCTATGGAGGTAAATCTGAGATAATGGATTACTTGGCTCCTAATGGACCGGTATATCAAGCAGGAACGCTTTCAGGGAATCCACTGGCAATGAGTGCTGGTCTTTCAGTACTTAACCGATTAAATGATAAACTTTTCAATAAACTAGAATCAATTTCAAAAAAAATACATGACGGATTTATGCAAAATATTCATAAAACTGGAACAAATGCCATAATTAACAGAGCAGGTTCAATGATGACTCTTTTTTTTACTGAAAAAGAAAAAATTGAGAATTATAATGACGCAATCGCATGTGATTTAAACATGTACGCAAAATACTTTAAATCTATGTTAGATGAAGGTATATATTTACCTCCATCTCAATTTGAATGTATGTTTATTTCCTCAGTTTACAGCACAAAAGACATTGATAAAATTATCAGTTCTAATAAAAAATCTCTTGAATCTATAAGATGAAAAAAAATATATTTATTGAAAATATTAATGGAAATGTAACTTCTCGCCCACCCGTGTGGTTCATGAGACAAGCAGGAAGAATATTACCATCTTATTTGAAATTAAAACAGAAATTTAGTTTTGATGAAATGATGCAAAATAAAGAACTAGCAGCCAAAGTCACACTACTTCCTATTGATGACCTTGGAGTTGATGCTGGAATACTTTTTTCTGACATTTTAGTAATCCCTAAAGCTTTAGGATTAGAACTTGAATTTACTGCAAAAGGACCTAAATTTCACAATGCTTTAGATGAAAATATAATGATTGAAAATTTAAAATTTCACCCCAATAAGTTAGATTACATTTACAATAACATTAAAGAAATAAAATTTCAACGACCAGAAACTCCTTTAATTGGTTTTTGCGGTGGACCACTTACAACGTTTTTATTTATGTTTAGAAGGAACGAATCAAATAAAGATTTTAACCATGTTATAAAACTACTTTACAAGGAAAAGAAAAAATGTATTAAAATAATGGAAATGCTCACTGAAGCATCTATTGAATATGTAAATAAGCAAGTTGATAGTGGGATAGATTGCTTTCAGTTATTTGAAACTTATTGTGGAATAATACCTGAAAAAATGTATACTGAAATTGTTCTTCCTTTTTCAAAAAGGATTTTAAATGCTGCAATGGATAAAAATTGTAAAACAATTTTTTTCCCAAAAAATTACAATAACGGACTAAAGAACATAAACAAAGATATTTGCGACATTACAAGCATTGATTGGCAGATACCACTTGAATCGGCACGAACATTGCTCAACAAAAATATTGGAATCCAAGGAAATATGGATCCAAGAATATTTTTTTCTGACAAAAAAGAAATTGAAAAATACCTTATGAAATTAACAAGTTTTGGTGAAAAGAATTCTAATTGGATATTTAATTTGGGTCATGGTTTTATACCTGGAATTGATGTAAAAAATGTAAATTTTGTTGTTGATTGGATTAAAAATAAAAACTGGAATAGATAAAATGAAAATTAACAACAAATTACTGAACAAATACAACAGAAAGGGTCCTCGTTATACCTCATACCCTCCAGCCACACATTTTTCAGAAAAATATAATGATAAGAGTTTTATAAAATCTGTAACTCTGTCAAATGATGAAAAACCAGAAAACGTATCAGTATACATTCACATACCCTTTTGTCCGCAAATTTGTCATTTCTGCGGATGTACTACTGAATCTGGATTTACAAAACCATTTTTAGAAAGATATGTTGATGCTCTAATTAAAGAAATTGAATTTGTATCAAAGTTGATTGATAAAAATAGAAAACTTACACAAATACATTGGGGAGGTGGAACTCCAAATGCTATTTCATTAAAATACATTAAAAGAATTACACATAAAATTCTACAATGTTTCAACCTTAATGAAGAATATGAAATGGCTATTGAATGTAGTCCAGCTCATCTTGATTACAAGCATATTGAATTGTTAAAAAGCTATGGATTTAACAGAATTTCTCTTGGGATTCAAGACTTTAAAGATGAAGTTTTAGACGCTATTAATAGAAGAAGACCAAAACATCCAATTGACAAAATAATTGATAAAATTCACAATGAAGGTTTTACTGGAACTAATATTGATCTGGTATATGGATTACCCTTACAAACTGTTGAAGGTTTTAACGAAACAATTGATAAGGCAATTTCTTTAAATACCGACAGAATTGTAACATTTTCATACGCTCATGTTCCATCTATTCTTCCAAGACAAAAAATATTAGAAAATATTGGATTCCCATCCTCACATGAAAAAGCAGAAATGTATAATAATGCTTTTAAAAAATTTACAGAGGCTGGATATGTACCAATTGGAATGGATCACTTTTGTAGACCTGATGACGAGTTTTATTTAGCCCTAAAAAATAACCAACTTCACAGAAATTTTCAGGGATACTGTACAACTAAAACAACAGGGCAAGTTTATGGATTTGGCGCCTCTTCAATATCTCAACTATTTTCTGCCTACAGTCAAAATGTAAAGAACGCAGCTCAATACATTAAGAAAATTAATGATAATAATACTGCTGTCTTGAGAGGATATAATCTCACGCAAAATGAAAAAATAATTAGAGATGTTATAAACTCAATCATGTGCAATTATTTTGTTGATTTTCATGAAATTGCAGAAAGGTTTGAAACTAATTCCTATAAAATCAAAGAAGTCATAGCTTTTGATAAAGAAAAATTTAAAGATTTTATAGATTTGAATTTTATGAAAATTGAAAATGACAAAATCACTATTTCCCATGATGCAAGATTATACATAAGAAATATTGCAATGGAGTTTGACCCACTAATGGATACAAAAATTGGAACTTATTCAAAAACTATATAATGAAAGGGCTATTATTAATCAACTTGGGCTCACCGGATAGCACATCAATTCCAGATGTCAAGAAATATCTTGATGAATTTTTGATGGATAAAAGAGTTATTGGTAAAAGTTATCTTTTTAGATGGATATTAGTCAAATTAATAATACTCAACTTTAGGCCAAAAAAATCGGCTAAGGCTTATAAAAAAATATGGTGGAAAGAAGGGTCTCCATTAATTGTTCTTTCTCAAAGGTTATTCAAAAAAATATCAAAAATTCTTAATATTCATGTTTCTCTAGCCATGAGATATGGGTCAATGAGTATACTGAAAGGACTTACTGAACTTAATGATAATGGAGTTAGAGATATTGTAGTTTTACCTCTATACCCTCACTACGCAATGTCTTCATATGAAACGGTAGTTGAGAAAGTAAAAGAAGAAGCTCAAAAAAATTTTCCAAATAATAATATTTTATTCATCGAACCTTTTTACAATGATCCTGACTATATAAAATTACTTTCCAAAAAAATTGGAGATAAAATCAAGAATCTTAACTATGACCATATATTATTTTCTTATCACGGAATACCAGTTAGTCATCTCAAAATTTCTGACCCAACAAAAAAACATTGCTATAAAATAAATGATTGTTGTTCAGTGAAATCTGATGCTCATAAAACATGCTACAAGCATCAAGTGATTGTTACCACAGATTTAGTTGCCAAAAATTTGTCTCTTAATAAAGAAAAATTTAGTGTATCATTTCAATCTAGATTGGCTAACGAACCTTGGCTAAAACCTTATACTGATAGCGAACTTGAGAGATTGGCAAAAAGTGGAAAGAAAAATTTAGTAATTGTAACCCCAGCATTTGTAACTGACTGCCTTGAAACACTTGAAGAAATTGTCATGGAAGGTAAAGAAGAATTTTTAGAAGCTGGCGGAGAAAATTACTATTATGTACCCTGTTTAAATGATGATATGAGTTGGGCAAAACTGGTTTCAAAATGGACTGAAAATAAGCTTACAGAATTTAATAATGCCTAAAAGCTTTCCTAAAAAAGTAGATAATCTTATAATTGGTGCTGGTATAACCGGTTTGTCACTTGCTCATTTTTTAAAAAAATTTAATCAAGATTTTATTATACTTGAGTCTTCTAAAAGAATTGGAGGAAATATTAATACAGTTTCAAAAAAGGGCTTTACTCTTGAAAACGGACCTAACACACTGCTTTTAGACAATAAGTCTATTCAGGCTTTAATTGAAGATTTTAATATTTCAAAAAATATCATTTTCCCAAATGAAAAGGCCAAAAATAGATTTTTAATCAAAAACCACATACTAACACCCATTCCTAAAAATCTTACTGATTTCTTGAAGTCAAACATATTGAGCTTCTCAGCAAAAATCAGAATCTTTTTTGAGCCATTTATAAAAAAACACAAAAAAGATACAAGTGTATTTAACTTTATTGTTAAAAGATTTGGTAAAGAATTTCACGACAACCTAATTGTGCCATTTTTAAATGGTATATATGCTGGGGATACCAAAAAAATGAGCATAAAATTTGTGCTTAGAAAAGTTTGGGAAATGGAACAAAAAAATGGAAGTATTTTAAAATCTATTTTTTTAAATAAAACAAATTATCAACCAAAATCTTTTAGTTTTAAAAATGGACTTTCTGACCTTTTGGATTGTTTTAAAAAAGAACTTGATAAAAACATATTTTTAAAAATAAAAGTTACAAGTTTAACCAAGAAAAATAACCTTAATTTTGTTCAAATTAATGACGGCCAAGAAATTCAATGCAAGAATATAATTTCTACCATACCAGCACACTGTCTAAAAGATATTATTACAGATCAAAAAATAATTACTTGTCTAAAAAAAATTGAATATCATCCATTAAATGTTTTACATTTTAGCTTGGAAAGAAATAAAATTTATAGCCCCATTGATGGATTTGGAGTTTTAGCAAAACCAAGTGATAAACTATCATTTTTAGGAATTTTATTTAACTCAAGAATATTTCCTCATCTTTCCCCTAAAAAATATGATCTAATTACTGTAATGGTAGGTGGGGCTAAACAAAAGAACATTCTTAAAAAACCAAAAAAAGAAATTGAGAAAAGAGTTATTTCGGATATCAAAAAAATTATAAATTTTGAAGGTAAAATTGTATTACTAAATCAATTTTCCTGGAAAAAAGGTATACCGCAATATGATATGAATTTTTTAAATCTTTCTAAGTCAATAAAAAATTTTACACAAAAAAATCCTGGATTATTTATAATTGGTAATTTTCTAGAGGGTGTTTCTGTAAGTAATTGTATTAAAGCTGGACACAAAACTGCACAATTACTCTGTGAAAAAGTTTGAGCAACCTTTATCAAAATAAATTAAATCTTCTTCTAAATATTCAAAGCAAACCTTAGAGTTTATTTTAATCGGTTCTTTTGAGAAAACTGACCAAATATTATTATTATATAAACCAATAATCTTATAGTCTTTTCCTTGAAAAAAACATTTCTTTGCATTCATTGACAATTTTGAATGTTTTACTATTTTTATATTCTCAGGTCTTATATAGAATGTTTTTTTACCGATGGATAATTTATTTATATCACCTAAAATTTCAGCACAATAACAATTAGCAGGTTTACAATACATTGTAGTTGGGTTCGAAAATTGTTGTACTACTCCAGCCTTAAATACTAAAATTTTATCAGAAATATTTAATGCATCATTAATATCATGGGTTACCAATATTGTAGTTGTTTTAGTTTTCTTTACAATATTGCAAATTTCATCTCTAACTTGATGCTTTATATTTGAATCCAAGTTACTAAAAGGCTCATCCAATAATAACAAGTCAGGTTCTCTAATAATCGATCTTGCAATACAAGCCCTTTGTTGTTCCCCACCTGAAATTTCGTGAGGATATCTGTTCAAAATTGATTTTAAATTTGTTAATGAAACGACTGAATCAAAATTAGAATTAAACTTTATATCTAAATTAAAGCAAATATTTTCTCTTATATTCAAATGTGGAAATAAGGCGTAATCTTGAAATACATAACTTATTTTCCTTTGCTGAGGAGGTATAAAGGTATTATGGCTACTAATTATTTTACCATTTAAAATTATTTCACCACCATCAATTTTTTCTAGACCCGAAAGACATTTAAGGAAAGTTGATTTTCCAGCTCCACTCTCACCTACAAATGACAACAATTCACCCTTTTGCAATTGAAAATTTAGTTTTTTTAAAACTGGTAGGTTATCAGCGTATGATTTTATTAAGTCTTTAACTTCTAGAAACATTTATCCTGCTTATAATATTTTTAAAAATAATTAATAGTATACTGCAAACAAATATAATTACTAAAGAATAAATTGAAGATAATGGAAGCATTTCTTCAATTGCGAACTCATATGTTTGAGTTGCAAGGGTATCAAAATTAAATGGCCTCAGTATTAAAATTATTGGCAACTCTTTCATTAAATCAATAAAAACCAAAATCAATGCAGAAACAAAAGATAATTTATTTACAGGTAAATATATTTTTTGAAAAATTTTAAATCTTTTTAATCCGAGTGATTCTGCAGTTAAGTCATACGTTTTAGGTAATTTTTCAAATCCAGATTTAATAGGAGATTTTCCAACAGCCATGAATCTAATTAAGTATGCGTAAATGAGAATAAAAAGATATACATAAAAATTACCCAAAAGATTAATGGAATCAATATTTTTATCAATACTTGTGAAATATATAATTATTGCAAGAGCAATGACTGCACCAGGGATTGAGTAACCAAGTGATATAAATTGATTTATATAAAAATATATTTTTGAATTTGAAAATCTCTCATTAAACAAAAAATATACAGAAACAACCAGTATAATTATTGAAGATATTAATGAAATTGATACCGAATTAATTGTTAATTGAAGAAGGTTTGATATATCAATTTTATCAAAGTTGTCTATTACATTTGAAATATTAAATAAAACAGGAATGAAAAAAGAAAATATAATTGGTATGAGGCAAGCCAGGTAAATTAATAGTTTTTGATTAATAGTACTATTAATTAGTTCAATTGGATTAGAATTTTTTAAGTAAGAAAATAGCTTTTTTTTATTTATTTTTTTTTCTATAAAAAATAAAAACGCTACAATAAATAAAAGAATTGAAGAAAGCTGTATAGCGGCACCAGTATCATTCATTGAATTCCATGTTCTAAAAATACCAATAGTATATGTATTTACTCCAAAATATTTTACTGCACCGTATTCATTTAACACCTCCATAATAACTAAAAAAAGACCAGAAAAAATAGCTGGTTTTGAAAGTGGAATTATAATTTTAAAAAAGGACTTGTATACACTTAACCCTAAAATCTTGCCCATGTTAATAAATTTTGAACCCATCAAACTAAAAGATATTCTTGAAACAGCATATATGTATGGAAATAAGGAAAATGAAAGTATTATGCCTAAAATCTCTAGTTGTAAAAAATCGGCTTTAATTTTTAGTGGCCCTGTAAAACTCAATATCTCAGCATAAGTAAAAGCCATAATATAAGTTGGAATTGAAAGAGGTAAAAAAAGAAGTACATCAATAATACTTCGCCCATAAAATCTAAAATTACTGACATACCAAGCTGGAATTATCCCAAGAATAAGTGAAAATACTGAGGTTATGATAATTAACTTAAAAGTACTGGAGCTGTAATCTAATAAAAGGTTCTCAAACACATATACCAAAGATTCTGTCTCGGAAAAGAAAGAGGTAAAAACAAGGAATAATATTGGAAAAAAAATTATTCCAAATATTAAAAAAGCAAATTTTTCGTTTTTTTTAAAAGTATTCAAGTTGATTTATTTCCATCCGGTTTTATCAAAAACCTTAATTGCATCATCTCTAAATGACCCAAGCAAATTTAAATCTAAATTATCAATTTTAAAATCCCCCCAGGATGAAACAATATCCGATGGATTAACAAGGGGATTTGCAGGATACTCATAGCTATTATTTACATATATATTTTGTGCCTCCTCCCCGGTTAAATACTCTAATAATTTTATTGCATTTTCTTTATTAGGTGGATTTTTTGTCATAGCATAGCCTGAAATGTTAATGTGCGTACCTCTATCTCCTTCAGCTTGATTAGGAAAAAATATTGAGACAGAATTTCCAGCATCAATTTCCGCTAGTTTTTCCGATGATAATAACAAACCAATGTAATAGGAATTTACTATTGCTAAGTCACCTTGACCTGCAGCAATTGCCTTTACCTGATCTCTGTCATTTCCTTTGGGATTTCTTGCAAAATTATTAACTAAACCTTTAGACCATTTAGTAACATCATCTTTACCAAGATTTGCATACATAGCTGACATAAGAGCTTGATTATAGGCATTCGAAGATGACCTAACTAATATTCTACCCTTCCATTTTGGATTTGCTAAATCCTCATAAGTACTTAATTGATCCAATGAAACTCTATCTTTACTGTAAACTATAAGTCTTGCTCTGTAAGTAATTGGTATCCAGTACTTATGAGGATCCTTTAACTCACTTCTAACATTTGCATCAATTTTATCATTAATAATTTTTTGAAATAACTCCATTTCAACTCCCTTTTGAAGTTTTCCTGCGTCAACAGTAACATAAAGATCAGCCGGGCTATTTAAACCTTCATTTTTTAATCTTTCCAAAAGTTCATCATCTCCTGCTTTAACAATATTAACCTTAATTCCTGTTTTTTCTTCAAATTTTTTGTATAAGAGCTTGTCTACCTCATAATGTCTTTTACTATAAATGTTAATTTCATTTTTTTCATTTTTAGTACATGAGCCTAAAAAAATGGAAATTGAAATTAATATTAAATATCTTTTCATTTTGTTGTTATTTAGAGTTATTCTAAATTGCAAGATAGTTATTAAAATAAAAAAACCTCGTGAAGTGCTTGATTATTTTATCATTCATTTATTACAAACTATTAAAATACTTCAAATGAAAAAGAAGAAATTGGTTTAATTATTGATAAATTTGCTTTAGTTAAATAATCTGCAATGAATCTTGTTAGTAGCTGTCAATCTTTTGAAGTTGAAGTAGAAGAAAATTTTTTTGTTGTAAAAAATGAAAATCAAGAAAAAAATAATTTAAACTACAGAAAAACTATTGATAATAGTTTTATCCAATTCCATTTTGCTTTGTCAGGCAACTCTGTTTTTAAATTCAGTGTTTTTTATAAAATGGAAGTTAAAAATGGGGATTATGTTGTTCTTTATAATCCAAACAAAAATTTACCTGTTAATATTACTGTTAATCAAAACTCAACTCTATTTTCAATTTTTATTTCTATAAAAAAATTTCATAAGCTTTTTTCTGAAGATGCAGATAATATTCATTTTTTAAAAGATGAAAATATTTCCGAAAAGTATTATCACAAGAGTAATATTCCAAATTCAACCTTACTAATTTTAAATGAATTAAAACGATTTGATAATAATAGCTCGACAAAAAAACTTTTTTTGAAAGCCAAGATATATGAATTATTTAGTTATATATTCAATAAAAACAGAGATCTTAATGTAGAGCAATGCCCCTATTTAAATAATGAAGAAAACTTTAAAAAAATCAAAAAAGCTAAAGAAATAGTTATCGAGAATATGACAAATCCGCCTACGTTAAAAGATTTATCTTTTGAAATTGATTTAAGTCTAAAAAAATTAAAAGAAGGATTTAAAAAAATATACGGTAAACCTGTTTACCAGTTTTTACTGGAACACAAAATGGAGTTAGCTAAAAAATTGCTTTCAGATAGCAAAAACAATGTTAATGAAGTAAGTTTGAAACTTGGATACAGTACTGCAAGTCATTTTATTGCAGCTTTTAAAAATAGATTTGGAGTTACCCCAAAGATGTTTAAAAAAAATTATTGAAAATAGCGCACGTGGCGGAATTGGTAGACGCGTTAGGTTGAGGGCCTAATAACCAAATTGGTTGTGGAAGTTCGAGTCTTCTCGTGCGCACATTAAAAAATTAAATGAAGAAAAAGAAGAATATTTTTATAATTGGATCAGGATTTTCATCTCTCTCAGCTGCATGTTATTTAGCAAAAGAAGGAAATAACGTAACAGTGTTTGAAAAGAATAACTCCCTAGGTGGCAGGGCCCGACAATTTAAAGAAGATGGCTTTACGTTTGATATGGGGCCTAGTTGGTATTGGATGCCTGGGGTTTTTGAGAAATTTTTTAGTGATTTTGGAAAAAAAGTATCTGATTACTATAAACTTAAAAAATTAAATCCTGCATATAGGGTTATTTTTGGTAAAAATAACTTTGTTGATATTGCCGATAATCTAGAAAAGATTTGTGAAGAATTTGAAAAAATTGAAGTAGGTTCAGGAAAAAAATTAAAAAACTATTTAAAAATTGCTAAAGAAAATTATGAGCTAGGTGTTGAAGACATGCTTTATAAGATGCCTGGAAAATCTCCTTTGGAGTTAGTTTCATTTAAAACAATTAAAAAAATTAGATTCTTTTTATCGAATATTAAAAAGGATGTTAGAAAAGATTTTAAGGATCCCAGGCTTAGATCAATATTAGAATTTCCGGTATTGTTTTTAGGTGCTAAAGCTTCCAATACCCCGTCTTTCTACAACTTTATGAACTTCGCTGATTTTGGTTTGGGAACCTTTCAATCAGAAAATGGATTTTATGATTTAGTCAAGGCAATGGTTGAGCTTGGCAGAAGCTTGGGAGTGAAATATTTAACAAATCAATCTGTTAATAAAATTATAGTTCAAAATAAAAAAGTTGAAAAACTTTTAGTTAACGAAAAAGAATTCATTTGTGATATTCTTATCTCTGGCGCTGATTATAACCATACCGAATCGTTACTTGAAGAAAAATATCGACAATACAAACCAAAATATTGGAAACGAAAAGTATTTGCTCCATCATCCTTACTTTTTTATGTAGGTTTTAATAAAAAATTAAAAAATGTAAAACACCACAATCTAATCTTTGATACTGATTTTGAAATGCATGCTAGTGAAATTTATGAGAATCCTATCTGGCCAACTGACCCCTTATTTTATGCAAATTTTACCTCAAAAACCAATCCTAAAACAGCACCTCAGGGATATGAAAATGGATTTTTCTTAATTCCGATTGCCATTAACCTTAGTGATACTGATGAAATCAGAAAAAAATATTTTGATTTCATAATAAGAAAATTGGAGTTATATACTGGACAAAAATTAAAGAATTCAATAGTTTACAAGAAAAGCTTCTGTGTTAATGATTTCAAGAAAGAGTATAACTCATACGGTGGAAATGCATATGGATTAGCTAACACCTTAATGCAAACAGCCTTTTTAAGACCTAAAATTAAAAGCAAATTGGTGAAAAACTTGTATTTTTGTGGTCAATTAACAGTACCTGGCCCTGGAGTCCCACCGGCTGTTGTCTCTGGAGAACTTGTGGCTGGCCTAATTAGTAAAATTTGATATTATATTTTTGTAAATTGAAATCATTAATTTGAGCAAATGAAAGAAATATTTGATAAGGTTTCATATGAGTGTAGTGAAAGAGTTACAAAAACTTACAGCACATCCTTTTCAATGGCTACTAAACTTTTGTCAAAAGCAATAAGAAAAGATATTTATAACATATATGGCTTTGTTAGATTTGCTGACGAAATCGTTGATTCATTCCATAGTTATAATAAATCTGAATTATTTAATTCTTTCTGTCAAGATCTTGATAAGGCTTTATTAAATAAAATTAGTCTTAATCCTATTCTTAACTCTTTTCAGCATACTTTTCATAAATATTCTATTGATAGAGATTTAGTTGAATCATTTATGAAAAGTATGAAAATGGACTTGAAAAAGAAAAAATATTCTTCCGTTAAAGAGTATAAAGAATACATCTATGGATCGGCAGATGTTGTTGGTTTAATGTGTTTAAAGGTTTTTGTTCAAGGAAATGATGAACAATATAAAAAACTTAAAAAAAATGCAATGAAACTTGGATCAGCTTTTCAGAAAGTAAATTTTTTAAGGGATATAAAAGCTGATCAGCAAAATTTAAAAAGATCATACTTCCCAAATACTCAATTTAATAAATTAAGTGAATCAGAAAAAAATGAGATAGTTAACGAAATTGAAGACGATTTTAGAATTGGACTACAGGGTATTAAAGAACTACCCATTGTTGCAAAATTTGGTGTCTTTATTGCATACAGATATTATAACCAATTATTAAAAAAATTAAAAAAAACACCTGCTAGAGAAATTATTAATCAAAGAATTAGGGTGCCAAACTTAAAAAAACTTGAACTTTTAACCAGAAGTTATGTCAAATATCAACTAAACCTTTTGTAAATGGAAGAAATTAAAATAGCAATAGTATTTATATTAACTTTTCTATTTATGGAGTTTATGGCTTGGTTTTCTCACAAATTCATAATGCATGGTTTTTTATGGTCACTTCATAAAGATCATCACAACCAAAATCTTAAAAAATCTTGGTGGGAAAGAAATGATTTATTTTTTGTCTTTTATGCTGTAGTAAGTATGAGTTTTTTCTATTCACAAGTTGAGCTTGGGTTTAAATTTGGGTTTGCTATAGGATTTGGAATTATGGCTTATGGTTTAACGTACTTTATAGTCCATGATATATTCATTCACCAACGTTTTAAATTTCTTAGAAAAGCAAATAATTGGTATGCTAAAGGGGTTCGCAAAGCTCACAAAATTCATCATGCAAATATAAAAAAAGATGGAGGTGAAAGCTTTGGAATGTTATTTCCACCACTAAAGTATTTTAAAGATAAGTAAGCCTAAAAAAATAAACGTCAAGCTATTTGATTATATCATAGTTGGTGGTGGTCTCTCGGGACTTCATTTATCTTATTTCTTAATAAAAGATAAATATTTTAAGAATCACTCAATTTTAATTTTAGAAAAGGATAAACCCAAAAATAAAGACCATTACTTTTCATACTGGGAATCAGGTCATGGTAATTGGGATTCTATTTTAAAAAATAAATGGAATAAAGGGGAATTTTTTTCTAAACTTGGAAAAATTCAAATGGATTTTTCAAATTACAACTATAAAACCTTAAGCTCACTTAAGTTTAGAAAATTTGTAATTGAAAGTGTAAATAAACAAAGAAAATTTAAATTCATAAATGATGTAGTCTTAAATATTCGAGAAGAAAAGAATAAAGTTATAGTTGTAGGAAATAAAAAAAATTATTTAGCAAAGCATGTTTTCGATTCTAGGTTATCTGAAAAAAATTTTAATGAGATTAAACATCACACATATCTAAAACAACATTTTGTTGGATGGGTTATAAAAACAAATAAAAAAATATTTAACAAAAATTCATTTGTTTTTATGGACTATCGAATTAGGGATAAAAAAAGTACAGCATTTACATATGTTTTACCCTTTAAAAAGGACGAAGCTTTAATCGAGCATACTTATTTTTCTAAAAATGAATGCGATAAAAAAGTTTATGAAAAATATATTATTGAATATTTGAAAAAATATTATAGTGACACAAGTTATGAGATAATAAAATCTGAATTTGGAACAATCCCAATGACAACATATCCTTTTTATAAAAAGTCAACAAAAAATATTACTAAAATTGGAACTGTAGGCGGTTGGGTAAAAGCTTCAACAGGATATTCATTTAAAAATTGCGAAAAATATTCTTTAAAAATTATTGACAACATAAAAAAGGGAAAAGCTTTAAGAATAATTCCAAAAAAAAGATACTATTTTTTAGATAAAATTCTTTTAGGAGTTCTCTCTAAATATAACAATAGAGGAGAAACTATATTCTATAGATTGATAAAAAGAAATTCTACAAAAAAAATATTACAATTTTTAGATGAAGAGAGTAAACCATTAGATATTTTAAAAATAATCTTCTCCATGCGATCAATACACTTTATTTTAATTTTTTTCAAAAGCTTGTTTAAGAAAGCTCTATAAATTCTCTTTTTTTATAAGATTTAATGCTGATCCCTCATCATACCACTTAATTTGTGACTGGTTGTACGTATGATTTAAATTAACAATATCAATTGTACCATCTGAGTGCTTAAGTTCAATAGTTAATTGTTTTGAAGGAAAAAATTTATCAAGGTCTAAAAAACTTATAAGATCTTCTTCTTGAACCAGGTCATAGTCAGATTCATTTTGAAAAGTTAGCGCTAACATTCCTTGTTTTTTTAAATTTGTTTCGTGAATTCTAGCAAAAGATTTTACAATAACAGCACAAACTCCAAGATGTCTTGGCTCCATAGCAGCATGTTCTCTTGATGATCCTTCACCATAATTATGATCTCCAACAACAATTGTTCTGATATTATTTGCTTTGTAATCTCTTTGAGTATCAGGAACACCACCATAATCACCAGTAAGGTGATTTTTAATGAAATTAGTTTTCATATTAAAACTATTAACTGCTCCAATTAAACAATTATTAGAAATATTATCTAAATGACCTCGATATCTTAACCAAGGACCAGCCATTGATATGTGATCCGTTGTACATTTCCCGTGAGCTTTAATAAGTAGTCTAGCATCATTAATTTTTCTACCAACTGGTTTAAAAGGGTCTAATAATTGTAATCTGTCAGATTTTGGATTTACTGAAATATTTACGTCATTACCATCATCTTTTGGCTCAATATAGCCTGAATCCTTACAATCAAAACCGTTAGATGGAAGCTCTACTCCTACAGGTGGATCTAAAGTTACCTCTTGACCATTTTGATTTGTTAGAGTATCCTTTGTTGGGTCAAAATCTAATTTGCCAGCTATTGCTATCGCAGCTACAATTTCTGGAGATCCAACAAATGCATGAGTATTTGGATTTCCGTCTGCTCTTTTTGAAAAATTTCTGTTAAATGAATGAACAATAGTGTTTTTTTCTTGACCCTTTAAATCACTTCGATCCCATTGGCCAATACAAGGACCACATGCATTTGTAAAAATAGTTGCATTTAGGTCTTCAAAAATTTTAAGAATACCATCTCTCTCAGCGGTATATCTAACCTGCTCAGAACCAGGGTTTATTCCAAAATCAGATTTTGTAATTAATTTTTTTTCAATGGCCTGTTTCGCAATTGATGCAGCTCTTGTTAAATCCTCGTAAGAGGAATTCGTACAAGAACCTATCAGCCCCCAATCAACTTTTAATGGCCAATTATTTTCTCTTGCCTTGTCTCCAATCTCAGAAACTGGAGTAGCTAAATCAGGTGTAAAAGGACCGTTGAGGTGTGGTTTGAGATTAGTAAGATTAATTTCAATTACCTGATCAAAATATTTATTGGGAGAATCATAAACTTCTGAATCAGCAGTCAAATATTCTTTTATTTTATTTGCTTCATGCGCAACATCAATACGGCCAGTTGCTTTAAGATATCTTTCCATAGATTCATCATATCCAAAAGTAGATGTGGTCGCGCCCACCTCTGCACCCATATTACATATGGTTCCTTTACCTGTGCAAGAAAGTGCTTTGGCTCCAGGACCAAAATACTCAATTATACAACCTGTACCCCCTTTGACGGTAAGAATACCTGCAACTTTTAATATAACATCTTTTGCAGATGTCCATCCGTTTAATTCACCTGTTAACTTAACCCCTATAATTTTGGGAAATTTTAATTCCCATGGCATACCTGCCATAACATCAACAGCATCAGCGCCTCCTACTCCAATTGCTATCATTCCCAATCCACCAGCATTTACTGTATGAGAATCGGTTCCAATCATCATTCCACCAGGAAAAGCATAGTTTTCTAAAACTACCTGATGTATTATACCAGCACCTGGTTTCCAAAAACCAATACCATACTTATTGGATACATCTTTCAAAAAATCAAATACTTCACTACTAACTTTATTTGCATGTTGTAAATCTTTTTTTGCTCCGATTTTTGCTTGAATTAAGTGATCACAGTGAACAGTAGTAGGTACAGCTACTCTGGGCTTACCAGCCTGCATAAACTGAAGCAAAGCCATCTGAGCAGTAGCATCTTGACAAGCGATTCTGTCAGGCTTAAAATCAACGTAATCAACTGATCTTTTAAATTCAACTATTTGGTTACTCCACAGGTGAGAATACAAAATTTTCTCAGAAAGTGTAAGTGGCTTTTCTATTAACTTTTTAGCTTCATCAACTTTCTTTACAATTCTTGAATAAACTTCTTTTATTACATTAAAATCAAAAGCCATTTATTATTACTTTAGGTTAGTTAACTATGACAAAATTAAAAAAATTTGAGCAGTAAAATTGAAAAAATAAGTGCTAATTCTTTAGCCAATTACTAAAAAATTCACAATCCTTAAAATCATTACTTATCTTAATATATGTGTCATTTATTTTTTTTGCTTGCCAATTTTCAATCTCTTTTAGTTGTTTATTCTGGAGAGCCAGTTTTTGGATCTTTATATAATCTTTAGAAAAATCGGCAACATGCTCATCATATCGATTAGAAACAGTTAAAATTTTGAATTTAATTCTATTTATTCTGTCTTCATCTTGAAATACTGAGCTAATCTCTCTTTCTTTTAAATTTGCAATCTGAGAATATAATTCAGGATCCATTTTAGTTAATTCAAAACTATAATCTTGGGTCTCTGGATTAATCAGCAAACCCCCATCATTTTTTGTTTCAACTTCATCACTAGCCTCTCTTGCTGCGTCAGAAAAGGATATTTCATCCGTTAAAATCTTTTCTCTTATTGAATTTATTCTTTCTTTGGCTTGATCTATCTCCTTTTTACTGATTTCAGGTCTTAATAAAATATGTCTAACATCGTATTCCTGACCTCTAATTTTTTCTAAAAAAATGATATGATAGCCTGCTTCTGTTTCGAAGGGGTCTGAAATTTCTCCTTCAGAAAGAGAAAATGCAACTTCATTGAATTCACGCATCATTTGAGATGTTTTTCTATTAATTGAATACTTACCACCCTTACCTCTAGATCCTGGATCTTGACTATATAAAACGGCTTTAGAGATAAAGCTTGCCCCATTATCAATTACATCAGCCTTAAACTCTTCTAATTTACTTATTACTTTATCTTTTTCTTTTTGAGATACTTTTGGATATACCACAATTTGAGACACTCTAAGCTCGGTTCCAAATACAGGCCTCTCATTCTTTGGAATTAAATTAAAAAACTGTCTGACTTCTTCGGGTGTTATTTCTATTTCATCAATGATTGATTGTTGCATTCTCTTTGAGAGCTCAGCACTTCTATTTAATTCAATCATTTCCGACCTCAAATCTTGTTCTGAATCTTTTTTATAATAATCTAATAATTTCTCCATTGAACCGATTTGATTTGCAATAGCGTTTATTTGTTGATCAACAAAGGAATTTATTTCCTGCTGATCAACTTCAATACTGTCTTGGATGGCGTGGTGCTGATACAACTTATCTTCTAAAAGCTTTCCAAAGACCTGACACTCATTAATATTATCCATTGAAATTCCAGAAACTTTCAGCTGAGTATATTGTTTTTGGATATCGGATGATAAAATTAAAAAATCTCCTACCACCGCAGCTACTCCATCAATTTTTTCTCTTTGTTGGGCCTCTAGGGAGAAAGAAGAGACTATAAATAAAAGAAATATTGTTAATAAATTAAAAAATCTCAAGTTCATTATTTTGTATTGCATTTTTTATAAGATCAGCTTTAATCAATTGTGTTAATTTTTTTTTTCTCTGATTAATTGACATGTATTCAAGAGTTGGAAAAACATAATCAACTGGTGAATAACTGCCAATTTTTTTGAAGTCAAGAACTTTAATTATATATAAATTTAAAGAATCTTTACTTTGTAAAAAAGAATAATTTTTTAAAGATTTTAATTTTTGTTTGTTTAAAAATGAAAATATTTTTTTTAAATCCTTTTCAGCTATCCAACTTTTTGTATCATATGAATAATCTATAAACCTGTAGGAAATTGAATCAAGAAATTTCTGATTATTTTTAAAATTTCTTAGTTTGTTTCTCACATCACCAATATCAGAAAAATCTTTTGGTACTTTCAAATATGCAAGTTTAAATATATTATCTTTTAATTTAAACAAGTCAATGTTTTTTTTATACAAGTTTTCAATTTCAGTTGTATCAATTTCTAAATTAATTGAAGAATTTATTAAAGCATCTAAATATGCTGTTGAATATAACTCAGATTTATAATTTTTAACCAGTTTTTCTAAAGAATTAAGATCTTGTATAGTAAGATTTAATTTTGCTTTTTCGATAAGAATCTTGTTTACAGCCCATTCATTAATAAGTTTATTAATGATTATTATTGAATCTTTATAGTTGGTCTTATTAAATAATTCAGTTAGTTGGCTTTTCTTAAGAATTTGATCCTTAAACTTTGCAATGTTTTGTGAATTATCTTCATTGAAATCACTACATGAAAATAAAACTAAAACTAAATAAATATTAAATTTTATCTTTAACAACTAATTTTATTTATACATTTTTTTTAATCTTCTCATAGCTTTTGAATAAAGAACAATAGAATTTGTTTTTCTTAAATTTTCAATCCAATTATTTTCCACTTTTTTTTGATAATCGGCAATTATTTTACCTCTATTGGTTTCAAAGGAATCGTATTTATCAATATTTTTGATATAGTATTCTCTAAGTACAATTGAATCTTTTTCACCAATTGACCAAACTTTTTCTTGCATAATATTAAACATCAGCAGTCCTTCTCTGTACTCTGTTAAAATATTATTATATTCACTATTTTCTCTTTCTAAATCTTTCTTGTATTCTTCAAGTAATATATCTCTATAAAATCTTGAAAAAAGGTTATTTGCTACTTGTTCAAAATCTTTACTTGAAATGAAACTTTGATTTTTTTCAACATACTGAAGAAAATCTTTTTTAAATATAGTTTTCTGATTTATTACAAATAATGGTTCGTGAAATTTGAGATCATTGTAATTTATCTTCCACTTATTTTTAGTTATTGAGTCGTTTAATAATGGAATAATAAATTTATAATCAATGTTCTCCGTTGATAAATTATATTTATCATCTAAAAATTGATTAAAAGAATTAGATATATATTCATTTCTTGCACCTCTTCTTATCTTACTTAGAATAGATGGTTTTAATTCGTCAAAACTTTTAATTTCATTTCTTGATAATAACTTTATGATATGCCAGCCAAACTTGGTTTCAATGGGATTAGAAATGTCTCCAATATTCTTTAAAGAAAATGCAGCGTTTTCAAAAGGAATTGAGTTTATTTGACCAGATGAAAATTTATTTAGCACACCACCTCTTGCAGCAGACCTTTTATCTTGAGAATATAATTTAGCCATTGATTCGAAAGATGAACCTTTATTTATTGAATCGAGTATTTTGGTAATTTTTTCTTTTGAGTTTGAGCTTTTTTTATAAATCATGATATGGGCTACTGAAATCTCTCCCAAAGATTCTCTTTTATCAGTTACTTTTAAGATATGAAAACCAAATTTAGTTTTGAAAGGCCTTGAAACTTTACCAACCTCAGTATTATATGCAATATTTTCAAATTCATATATCATTTTGAATGCTGAAAAGTAACCAAGATCTTCAATAATTAACTGTTTATCAGAATTATGTTCCTTATTAAATATTTCAATATTTTTTTCCAAAAAGGGTAGTCGTAAATTTGATAATCTGTTGTAAATTTCAGAGGAATCATTGGTTTGATCATTATTTCTGATTAAAATATGTGAAACTTGAACTTCATTTCTGGTTCTCTCATAGGCCTCTTCTACTAATCTTTCTTGTGACTCGCTATCAGTCAAATAACCCTTTAATAATTGATTTTTATATTTTTTATATTCTTTTTGATAATCTTCATTTTTGTCATACCCCAAATCATAAGCTTCTGCTAACTTTAGTTTATAATTAATGAAAAGTTCTAAATAACTCATATAATCATTTTCCTTACTATCTTCAACTAAATCAATATTCTTGTTGTAAACTCTATTAAATTCACCTAGTGTGGTTTCAATATCATTTATTTTAAATAAAACTAAATCTTTTTCATTTTGTGAATAAAAAATTGAAGTAAATAAAAGAAAAACTAAAAGTCTTTTCATAATTAAAGTAATTTTTATCTAGAATAATTTGGAGCTTCTTTTGTTATTTTGACTCCATGTGGATGACTCTCAATTATTCCTGAGTTTGTAATCCTTACAAATTTAGATTTTGTTTGAAGCTGTGAAATATTTTTACAGCCACAATATCCCATACCGGCTTGAAGTCCACCTATAAATTGGTTAATACTTTCTACCAAATCACCTTTATATGGAACTCTTCCCACAATACCCTCGGGAACCAGCTTCTTAATATCATTTTGAAGGTCTTGAAAATACCTATCTTTACTACCCTTTTTCATAGCTTCAATTGAGCCCATTCCTCTGTAGGATTTAAATTTTCTACCTTCATAAATTATTGTTTCACCGGGTGATTCTTTTGTGCCTGCAAGCATTGAACCTAACATAACGCAAGATGCACCTGCAGCAATAGCTTTAACTATGTCTCCTGTATATTTAACCCCTCCATCAGCTATTACTGGAATTTTATTTTTTACTGCGCTGCAAACATCCATTATAGCTGATAATTGTGGCACTCCTACTCCAGCAACAACTCTTGTTGTACAAATTGAACCAGGACCAATTCCTACTTTTATTCCATCTGCTCCGTTTTTTATTAAAAAACTAGCTGCTGCTGCAGTTGCTACATTACCTACAACAATATCTGTTTCGGGATATATTTTTTTTAATTCTTTTAAAAGATCAACAACTCTTTTTGTATGACCGTGAGCTGTATCAATTACAATTGCATCAACACCTGAGCTAATTAATGCTTTAGCTCTCTCTGTTGAGTTTGAAGTTACACCAATTGCAGCAGCAACCATTAGCCTGCCATACTTATCTTTGTTGGCAATTGGCTTTAGCTTTAGCTTTGTAATATCACTAAAGGTAATTAAACCAACTAATTTATTCGTTTTTGTTACAACAGGTAATTTCTCAATTTTATTCTCTTGGAGAATGATTTCTGCTTCTTGAAGTGATGTTCCTTGACCAACAGTGATTAATTTTTTTTGGGTCATGACTTCTGTTATTTTTCTGTCGTATCTTTTTTCAAATCTTAAATCTCTGTTCGTTACAATACCATTTAAGTACCCGTCAGAATCAATGATAGGAATACCCCCAATTCTATTTTCTTTCATGCTTTTTTTTGCATCTTCGACTGTCGAGGTAAGAGGAAGAGTGACAGGATCTATTATCATACCACTTTCAGCACGTTTTACTCTTCTAATTTTTTCAGCTTGCTTTTTAATGGACATATTCTTATGAATAACTCCAATTCCACCCTCCTGAGCGATTGAAATCGCCATTCTACTTTCGGTTACGGTATCCATTGCTGCTGAAATAATTGGAATATTCAAAGGGATATTTCGTGAAAACATTGATTTTATGTTTGCCTCATGTGGAATTATCTCAGAATAATCAGGAATCAGTAAAACATCATCATATGTTAATGATTCAGAAAGTATTTTTTTTGAAGTTTTACTCATGCAACTATGAAATTAATTGCATGCAAATATAAGATTTAATAGTAAACTTTTACATTTAATAGATATAAATTATCGCAAATAAATATTATCAAACAAATAATATTAATAGTGCGATTAAAAATAGAATAACTGGACTTAAGTAACTTTTTATTGAAGTAAAGAGGTAATTTGATTCTAAATACATAGAAATATACTTTGATATAAAAATTATTATTGAAAAAACAACAAATGTTGAAATAATAAAAATTAAGCCCAGAATTAGTATTTGTAAATTAAAACTTATCTCGTTTGAAAAGATGAAATTCGGAAAAAAAATACTAAAGAATAAAAATACCTTGGGGTTTAAAACATTCATTAAAAAACCAGTTTTATAAAAATTTATTTTTTGATTTTTTTTTAAACCTTCCTTGTTGTCAATATTTTTGAATAGTAGTTTGATTGAAAGAAAAATCAAGTAGACAAATCCAATAATTTTAATAAAATCTAAAACTAAGGGTACTTTATCAATTATTAAGTTTAAGCCAATAATCAACGCGAATGTATGAACTAAGCATCCAGAAATCAAACCAAATAAAAATAAAAAGCAATGTTTTTTCTTTTCGTTTAGACTTAATGAAAATAAAAATAAATTATCAGGACCTGGAGAAAAGGCCAAGGCAATACATGAAATAAAAAAAGACACTAATTTGAAATCTGTAACTATTAAATCCAAAAACTCAAATTTCTTTTAGTAGTTTCTTCTTAATTTTTTTTGCAATTACTGGGCCTTCATAAATAATTCCAGTATATAGTTGAACTAAATGAGCACCACATTTTATTTTTTCAATAGCATCTTTAGCACTCAATATTCCGCCGACACCAATTATTGGTAACTTACCCTCTGTTTTTTTTGAAATGTAAGAGATTATTTGATTACTTTTCTTTTGTAATGGAGCACCACTTAGACCACCTGATTCGTTTTTACTTTTAGAATCTAGTTTTGGGAAGTTTACAGTTGTGTTTGTAGCAACTATACCATCAATTTTGCAACCTTCAATTATCTGTAATAATTCATCGATTTTATTTTTTTCAAGATCAGGTGAAATTTTTATAAGAATAGGCTTGTATTTATTTCTTTTTGATCTCTCAATATTTAAATCTTTGAATAAATCCTTTAAAAAATTTGGAGTTTGTAATTTACGAAGTCCTGGTGTATTTGGGGAACTAACATTTATTACAAAATAATCGATGAAATCATAAAGTTTTTTAAAACATTTTAGATAATCTGATTTCGCTTTTGAATTAGGCGTTGATTTATTTTTACCAATATTTCCTCCAATTATTACATCGTAATTATCTTTTAGTCTTGGTAAAATTTTTTCTAGACCTTCATTATTAAACCCCATTCGATTAATTATTGCATTATCCTTTTCTAGTCTAAATAATCTTTTTTTTGAGTTACCAATTTGAGGTTCTGGTGTTATGGTTCCTACTTCAACAAAACCAAAACCAAAACTGCTAAATTCTTTAATATGTGCCGCATTCTTATCTAATCCCGCAGCTACGCCAACTGGGTTTTTAAAATTTAATCCGAATAATTGTTTTTCAAGTTTCTGGTTTTCAAAAGATAAAAGAAAAGAAACTATAAACTTTGTTAAGGGGAATTTATAAGATATTTTTAAAACGGTAAATGTAAAATTATGAACACTTTCTGGGTCAAACAGAAATAAAAATGGTGATACTATCCTTTTATACATGAATATACCAAATCTATTTATTTATTTTATTTGATGCATCCATAGAAATCATAGTACTATTAAACTTTAACTTTCCAGCAGTAGTTTCAATCATACAAGTCCCTTCCTTTACATTAACATCATTGACTCTTCCATGCATTCCGCTTTTCATAACTACTCTATCCCCTCTTTTTAAATCTGAAATGAACTTTCTTTCACGCTTAGCCTTTCGCATTTGAGGTGCAATCATAAAAAAATATATGACAAGAATCATTAATATAAAAGGTGTGGCTTGTAGGGTTCCTTCCATAATTATCTATTTACCGGGCCGGGTGCCATAGGCACGCCAGGCTTATTAATAAATGCAGTAATTCTAACTGATTCATTTCCTGATTGAGTATTAGACTTAATCGTAACTGTTTTGGATGTTTTATTAGCACCTTTACCATTAAATTTTACAGTGAATTTTGATGATTCTCCTGCAAGTAGAGGTGCTCTACTCCAGTCTTGTGGCACGGTGCATCCACATGTAGATTTGATTTCACTAACCACCAATGGAGCGTCACCTGTGTTGGTGTAAGAAAATATAGTTTCTACAGGTGTACCATCATCAATAGTTCCAAAATCGTGTACTTTTTTATCAAAAGTCATAATAGGATACTTTGAGGGAGAATTATCTCTAGATGAAGCTTCGACTACATTTTCAGACTTAACTTTTGAGAACGGATCATCACCACAGCTAAAAAATAAAGAAAAAGCAAGTGTAATAAATAATATATTTTTCATGTTAAAAATTTTTTTCAAAATTAACTAAAAAATTCATTGTCTCAAACCTAATTATTCTTTAGTTAGTTTTTTATTTTTTTTTAAATCTTTGCAAATCTTATCCAAAACACCATTTATAAAAAAACTACTCTTGTCTGAGGAATAATCTTTTGCAATTTCGATATACTCGTTTAGACTAACTTTCATTGGAATTGAATCGATATTTACAATTTCAGAAATTGCAAGGCTAATCAAAACCAAGTCAATTTTTGCAACTCTTTCTACATCCCAATTTTTCAAATATTTATTAATTAAGGATAAATTTGATTTGTGATTAAATAAAGCAGATTCAAATAAAAATTTAGCAAAATTCTCATCACTTTTTGATGAAAATAACCCCAAAGTTAATAACTTTTCAAAACCATCATTTTTTGAACTTTTTATGAATCTTAAAATTAATGTATTAACAAATGGAAAATCATCTGACCAAAAAATATTAGAATCCTGTACGAAATCATAAAAAATATCATTTTTAATTATAATTTCAGAAAAAATACTACTCACAAACTTTTTATCAATTTCAAATGAGCTTTTTTCTATTAAAATATATTTATCATAAACACCACTATTAATAATTTCTTTGTATAGGTTGTCAATTAATTTAAAATTAATATCCCAATTAACGATATTTTTATTTGCTATCTGCTCAAAGATTATTGGATCATTTAACCAATTCTTAATCAATAAATTTTGAGAAAAGTTTTTACTTAAATATTTTTTGTTTTGAATTCCCGAAATACTCCTTTTTGAAATATTTAGTTGTTTTTGGGATTTATTTTGTAATTCAATTATTAGAGAAACTAGCATTATAAATAATGAATTTACTGAACTAAAGCAATCATTAAAGTATTTCTTATGTACTTTTGTGTCTTCATTTTCAGTAAATTGAAAACTATACAAATACTGCATCACTTTAAGCCTAATGTGTCTTCTGTTTATCATTTACAAGAACATTTGCGCAAATGTAATATAGTATTTATAAAAACTACTTAATTGAAAGAATTAAAATATTTAAATAAATATCTACTCAAGTACAAAAAAAGACTTTTGTTAGGGTTTTTTATTGTAATTGTAGCAAGAATATTACTGCTATTTACGCCTGGCCTTATAAGAAATTCTGTAAATGTTGTGGAACTATATTTAAATGGGGAGATTGATTCTGTGAGTGACGTACAAATTGAGTTAGTAAAAAATATTTTTTTAATACTCCTAGCTTCCATTTCTGCTGGTATTTTTACTTTTTTAACGAGACAAACATTAATTAATGTTTCGAGGTTTGTAGAATTTGATTTGAAAAATGAAATTTTTGTTCAGTATCAAAATCTTTCAATGAATTTTTACAAAAAAAATAGAACCGGTGATTTAATGAATAGGATCAGTGAAGACGTTTCTAAAGTAAGAATGTATGTTGGACCTGCCATAATGTATTCAATTAACACATTTACTTTAATAGCAATAACTCTCTTTTATATGTTTAGACAATCACCTGAGTTAACTTTTTACACGGTATGTCCGTTGCCAATTCTTTCATTTGCAATATTTAAAATTAGCAGAAAAATTAATTTGAAGAGTAAAGTCGTTCAAGAATCTATCTCCAAATTATCATCTTTTTCACAAGAAATATTTTCTGCAATTAAAATAATCAAATCATATGCAATTCAGGAAACAACTAAAAAAAAGTTTAATAAAATATCAAAATTAAATAAGGTTAATCAAATTGAGCTTGTCAGAATTCAAGCCATGTTTTTTCCCCTGATGATTTTTTTGATTGGAATTAGTAATTTATTTGTAATCTATATTGGTGGAAGCAAATACTTAGATGGAAGCATCGAACAGCTTGGGATAATTGCTGAATTTATTATATATGTAAACATGTTGACATGGCCCGTTGCATCATTAGGGTGGATTAGCTCTGTTGTACAGCAAGCAGAAGCTTCACAAAAAAGAATTAACGAATTTTTAAAGCAAAAAAATGATATAATACAGCATGGTAAAATTTCAAAAAATATTTCTGGAAAAATCAAAGTTGAAAATTTGTCATTTAAATATGCTGACTCTGGAATAAAAGCACTAAAAAAAATTAATTTTTGTCTAAAGGCTGGTAAGTCTTTGGGAATTATTGGATCTACTGGATCTGGTAAAACTTCATTGATTAATATCATGTTAAGAACATTAGATTTTGATAATGGCAAAATTTTAATTGATGATATAAGTATTAAAAAATTTGATATCCAAAAATTGAGAGCACAAATAGGAATCGTAAATCAAGACTCTTTCTTATTTTCAGATTCAATTTCTAATAATATTCGTTTTGGATCAAAAAAAACAGATATAAAAAGCATTATTAGGGTTTCGAAAATATGTAGTATTCATGATGAAATAATAAATTTCAATAACCAATATAACACACTATTAGGAGAAAGAGGAGTTAATTTAAGTGGAGGTCAAAAACAAAGATTATGTATTGCAAGAGCTCTTGTAAAAAATCCAAAAATATTAATCCTCGATGATTGTTTATCAGCATTAGACAATAAAACAGAAAATGAGATTTTAAAGAAAATTAAAAAAAATTATAAAAATTCAAGTAAAATTATTGTCAGCCATAGATTAAGCAGCATTCAAGACTGTGATAATATAATTGTTATGAATAATGGAGAAATAATCCAGATTGGTAAACATAATGATCTTATTAATACTGATGGTTATTACAAAAATCTCTTTCTTGATCAGTCAAACAATAAAGATTAAAAAATCACTTAATTTATTTTTTTTACATTTACAACAATAAAATTTAATAATTATATGATGGAGAGAGATGAGATTTATTCAAAAGCACTTAGAGCTGGAAGAAGAACTTATTTTTTTGATGTAAGATCAACAAAGGCAGGAGACTATTATCTTACTGTCACCGAGAGTAAAAAATTCACTGAGGAGGATGGCACATTTTATTTTAAAAAGCATAAAATATACCTCTACAAAGAAGATTTTAATGAATTTAAGAATATTCTTGATGAGATGACTGATTATATCATTTCAGAAAAAGGTGAAGAAGTTATAAGTGAAAAACATCAAAAGGATTTCAAAAAAGATGATGAAAATGTTGAGGATGAAATTAAAGAAGATTAGTTTCTCTAAACTTTTCATACATATTTTTTTTCTGCTTAGTACTAGCCTATTTGCTCAACATGATTCCCTAAGTTTAGAATATTATTTTTCAAGTGATCAATTATCAAATCTTGATCCTAAAATTCCAACACCCCAATCTGTTCTAGGTTTCAATGTTGGGGAATGGCATGTTTCTCATGATAAATTAGTAAGCTACATGTACGCACTTTCTAATGCATCAAAGAGAGTTTCAATAGAGAATAGAGGAAACACTTATGAAAATAGAGAACTAATACTATTAACAATTTCATCTGAAAAAAATCACTCAAATATTGAAACTATTATTTCCAACAGAAAAAAAATTTATAATAATAGTTTAGATATTTCTGAAAGTCCTAGCGTAATTTATCAAGGTTTTTCAATTCATGGAAATGAACCCAGTGGAGCAAATTCAAGTATATTACTTGCTTATTATTTAGCTGCTTCAAATGACAAATTTATAATCGAATTGCTAAATAATTCTATTATTTTGATTGATCCTTGCATGAACCCTGATGGCTTACAAAGATTTGCAAGTTGGGTTAACAGCAATAAGAGTAAAACTCCAAATGGAAATAGTTATGACAGAGAGTTTAATGAAGCCTGGCCTAGAGGAAGGACTAATCACTATTGGTTTGATTTAAACAGAGACTGGTTAGCTGCACAACATCCTGAATCTCAAGCAAGAATTAAAACTTTTAATAAATGGATTCCTCATATTTTGACAGATCATCATGAAATGGAAACTAATTCTACTTTTTTCTTCCAACCTGGTGTTCAAAGTAGAACTCACCCGTTAACATCAAAAGCAAATCAAGATCTCACAAAAAAAATTGCAAAATATCATGCAAAAAATTTTGATAATAATAACGTCCTTTACTTTAGTGGAGAGAGATTTGATGATTTTTTCTATGGTAAAGGCTCTACTTTTCCCGATATTAATGGGTCAATTGGTATTTTATTCGAACAGGCAAGTTCTAGGGGACACATACAAAATTCTGTTAATGGCTTATTACCTTTTTCTAAAACAATTAAAAATCAGTTAATTGCTGGTTTCTCAAGCTTAGAAGCATTAGTTGAGTTAAAAGAGGAATTACATAAATATCAACTAGATTTTTTTAAAAATTCAAAAAAAGAATCAAACAAGTATAAAAATGAAGCTATCATCTTTGGTGATAATTCGGACCCCTACAGAGTAGATAAAATGGCTGAGGTATTTTTGAGACATGAAATTGAAGTGTATAAACTTAAAGAAGAAATAACTCACAAAAAAATTACTTATAACCCTAGTAATTCATACTTAATTCCTAAGAATCAAAAAAAATTCAAATTAATTGAAGCTATATTTGACAAACGGACAAAATTTAATGATAGTTTATTTTATGATGTCTCTGCTTGGACATTCCCTTATGCTTTTGATTTAAATTTTGATATGGATGTAACAAACTTTAAACTTGGTAAAAAGCTACAAAATATCAAATACAAAGAATATGAGAAAATTGTAGATAATGTATATGCTTATTTAATTGATTGGAGTAACTATAAATCTCCTGCAGCGTTAAATCATTTACTGAACAATAAAATCATAACTAAAGTTGCTACAAAAGAGTTTGAAATTAATAACATTTCCTTTAGTTATGGAACACTATTAATTCCATTTGAAATAAACAGATCAAAAAAAATAAAAAGTGTTTTAGAGTATATTAATAATAAACTAAATATTGAAATCCACTCTATAACTACTGGTGATTCTTATGGGCCAGATCTTGGTAGTAATTATTTTAAGAGAATAAATAAAAAAGAGATTGGCATTATTGTAGGAAATGGTGTAAATGCCTACGATGCTGGTGAAGTTTGGCATTTATTAGATTACAGAAGTTCAATTTCGGTTACAAGATTAGAAATTGATGATTTAAACTCTATCAATTTAGATCAATTTACAACTATAATTTTTCCAGACTACAAAGTAGAAAATGAAAGTGTTTATAAGAAACTAAAAAAATGGATTGAAAAAGGTGGTACTTTAATTTCATATAAAGGAAACATAAAGTCCTTGAACAAATATGAAATATTAAATACAAAAAGTAAACCTAAAGATTTAGTAGCAAAAAAAGTCGCTTTTGAAAATAAGTCAAATTTTTATGGATCTCAAGTAATTGGAGGTGCTATTTTTGAAACAATTTTAGATCTATCACACCCTATTAACTACGGAAAAACAAGAAGTAAAATGCCAATTTTCAGAAACTCTACAATTTTTATTGAACCAGATAGTCAGAGTTATAATAATCCAATTGTTTATTCTCAAAACCCCTTACTAAGTGGTTACGTATCTAAAGAAAATTTAGACTTAATTAAGGGAAGCTCGGTAGTAAAGATTAAAAGAAACGGAAAAGGGAGAACAATATATTTAACAGACAATACGAACTTCAGAGCATTTTGGTATGGAACTAATAAAATCCTGATGAATGCAATATTCTTTTCAGAGCTTATGAATTAGATCTTTTTCTATTTTCCATAAAGTTTCTCACAAAATAAATCATCGCAAATAGCGAACTTAAAACCATTAACAAAACTCTAATAGCAGCATCCGTCCTGCCATTAGAAATGGCTTTAAATAAGGGCATAAGATTCGCAAAGGAAATAATAGTCAATAGTACCGCAATGTGAGCAATCAACTTGTTACTCGTTTTAACTCCATTATTACATAAAGCGATAAGAACACCAAGACTAATTGGAATAAATGGGCTTTTATTCACTATGAGACCGCTAAAAATTTCTGGATTTATATTAATCAAACCCCAAATACCCATTACAATTAGGGTTGCTGCATTGATTAAACTTGCTTTGTGTGCTGTCATTGTCTGTTTTTTTTTGTAAAATTACAATTATATATTAACTTATAAAAATGGCTAAAACACCCTCAAATATGGTTTCATTGGGAACAACCGCCCCAAATTTCAAACTTCCTGATATTATTTCACAAAAAATTGTTTCTCTTGAAAAAATAAAGGGTTTAAACGGTACTTTAATTATGTTTATTTGTAATCATTGTCCATACGTAAAACATGTAAATGGAACCATTGTAAATTTGGCTAAAAAATACAATCAAGATGGAATTAATTTTATTGCTATTTCAAGTAATGATGTTAAAAATTATCCTGAGGATAGTCCCAAATTGATGAAAGTAAATGCAGTAGAAAATAATTATATTTTCCCTTATTTATATGATGAATCTCAGGATGTTGCTAAATCATATGATGCTGCATGTACCCCTGATTTTTACCTCTATGATTCAAATTTACTTTTAGTATATAGAGGTCAATTAGATGACTCTCGCCCAGGAAATGGCCTAAGTTGTGACGGAAAAGATATTTCAAATGCAATCGAATGTTTGATAAATGGAGAGGAAAATTCGCAAATTCAAAAACCTAGCATAGGCTGTAATATCAAATGGAAATAAATTTATTCTACGGAAATTAATTCGACATCAAAAATTAATGTAGCATCAGGCGGAATAACTCCACCAGCCCCAGATTTACCGTAAGCTAAACCACTAGGAATTATAAAAGTAGCTTTTTCTCCAACAGATAACAATGATATTCCTTCATCCCAACCTTTGATCACTTGACCAACTCCAAGGGTAAAATCAATTGGTTGATTTCTCTTAAAGGATGAGTCAAAAATAACACCATCCAAAAGCATTCCTTCATAATGCACTTTTACTTTTTTTCCAGATTCAGCCTTGACTGCGTTTTTTTTCTCAATTATTTTGTAAAGTAAGCCCGATGGGGTTTTTTTAAATCCAATAGAAATCTTTTTTAATTTTTTTTCTAATTCTTCTTTCTCTTTTTTTTCTCGATTTTGTTTTTCTGAATTAAACTTTTCAAAAGCAGTCACAGGGTCATAACTATTGGCATGATTACCTACTGCATTTATACTAATGGATTTGATCTCATCATTTTGGACAATGGAATTTACAACTTCCATCCCTGAAATTACTTTACCAAAAACAGTATGTTTATTATCAAGCCATGGGGTATCGATATGCGTCATAAAAAATTGACTGCCATTTGTTGAAGGACCTGCATTTGCCATCGACAAAATTCCAGGACTATCATGTTTTAAGTCAGGGTGGAATTCATCATCAAATTTATAACCCGGGTCTCCTGAGCCAGTCCCCAGGGGACACCCAGCTTGTATCATAAAGTCATTAATTACCCTATGAAATTTCAGTCCATCATAGTATGGTATTCCAATGTTTTTGACATTATTTTTGATTTTTCCAAGAGATAAACCAACAAAATTACCTACTGTTGCTGGAACTTCTTTGTAGAATAATTTTATTTTAATATCTCCTTTATTAGTGCTAATAGTTGCAAAAAGACCATCCATTTTTTTATTTTTTGCGAATATATCAAAATATTATTATTTTTTAATTTGCTAAATCACTTAAAAATTTTACTCTGTAAAGCCTGATCTCAAATTCATCGTATTCTTCACCTAGATCTACAATGGATTGATTGATATTATCAATTTCAGAATTCAAAAAATACTCTTTTAAATCATCTTGTTGATCATCATCCAAATATTCTTCGATACAAAAATCTAAATTAATTTTGGTGCCAGACAATACAATTGACTCCATTTCATCAATTAATTCATCAATACTAACTGATTTTGCGTTAGAGATATCATCTAGGCTAAGTTTTCTGTCTAGACTTTGAATTATAAATAGCTTTAAAGAAGATTTTTTTCCAGAAGTTTTTACAATGATATCATCAGGTTTTATAATATTATTTTTATTTATATAATCAGTAATTAGTGTAATAAATTTGGCACCAAACTTTCTTGCTTTCCCTTCGCCTACTCCGTGAATTGCTGAAAGTTCTTGTACAGTTGTTGGGTATTTCAAGCTCATCTCATTCAATGATATATCTTGAAAAACCACATATGGTGGAATTGATTTATTTTCAGAAATTGTTTTTCTAAGTTTTTTTAATAAACCTAATAATTCTTTATCAATAACAATATCATTATTTTGCTGCCAAGCATTAGATATAGTTTTATTTTTATTTTCAAGTATAAAAAAATTGAATGGAGATTTTAAAAATTCTAAACCAATATTAGAAATATTTAAAGTTCCATAATCTTCAATTTTTTTATTAATAATTCCTTCTGCAAATGAGTGCCAAATTAAATTATTCCAAAAACCTTCATCTTTATCTTTACCTTTTGAAAAATAAAAATTTGATTCAATATTGTGAGAGTTTAACATTGAAGTCATTTCCCCCATTAGAATATTCACTAAATCTTTTTGTTTGTATATTGAATTTACAGAATTTAATAGCTTTAATAGTATTACCAACTCATCTTGAACATTTGTTTTTTCTGAAGCTTGAATTCGATTATTATCATCCATTTTGTGATCATCATCGGCTATTTCAAAGTTTTCACCAAAGTATTTAAGTATATATTTTCTTCTACTCACTGTTGATTTACAATATGCAACAACATCCTCTAAAAGATACATTGATAAATCTTTTTCACTTTTAGGCTTTGATGACATAAATTTCTTTAATTTTTCAACATCTTTATCAGAGTAAAATGCTAAACAATGTCCTTCTCCACCATCTCTTCCAGCTCTTCCAGTCTCTTGATAATATCCTTCTAAACTTTTTGGTATATCATAATGTATTACATATCTAATATCAGGCTTATCTATACCCATCCCAAAGGCAATTGTAGCAACAATAACATCGATATCTTGCATCAAAAATAAATCTTGATTTTTGTTTCTGATTTTTTTTTCCAAACCTGCATGATAAGGCATAGAATTAATATTATTTAATTTTAAAAATTGTGAAATTTCGTCTACTTTTTTTCTACTTAAACAATAAATAATACCTGATTTATCTTCATTTATTTTTATAAACTTTAAAAGTTCATAATTTATATTTTCGTCTTTTTCTCGAACTTCATAATATAAATTTGGTCTATTAAAAGAAGATTTGAATTTTTTTGCATCAGGGATTTTAAGATTTTTTATAATGTCCAATTGAACTTTTTCTGTTGCAGTAGCCGTTAATGCAATTACAGTTGATTTTGGACTGATAACACTTAATGTTTTTCGCAAATTTCTATATTCAGGTCTAAAATCGTGCCCCCACTCACTAATACAATGAGCCTCATCAATGGCTAAAAAAGAAATTTTAATAGATTTTAAAAAATCTATATTTGACTGCTTCGCAAAAGATTCTGGAGCCATGTATAGTAACTTAGTTTTTTGATTTTTAACATCAGAAAATACCTGACTGATTTCTGAACTGGACAATGATGAGTTTAAAACATGGGCAATAGACTCATTTTCTAGAACCCCCCTTAGATTATCAACTTGATTTTTCATTAGCGCTATCAAGGGAGATATAACTATGGTAGTTCCTTCTTTTATTAGTGCAGGGATTTGATAACACAGTGATTTTCCAGCACCAGTAGGCATAATTACTAATGAATCATTACCTTGGATAACACTCAGAATAATTTGTTTTTGCTCTCCCTTAAAACTTTTAAACCCAAATACCTTAACCAAAGTATCTTCAATTAAGCTCTCGTAATTAATTTTCATTAAAAAACTAAATATTTAGTTACTTTAAGTTATGACAATCTTTTTGCTTTTAAGAATATCTTTAATAAAATTTTTTGTTTTTTTGCATTAAATAAAGTTTAATTACAAAAGTATTTTTACAGTGAATAAAACTTCGGATAATATGTCTTTTTTGGAACATCTTGAAGAATTAAGATGGCATATAATTAGGTCCATAGGGTCGATACTATTTTGTGGATTTATTTGTTTTTTAATGAAAGATTTTATTTTTGACACAATCATATTTGGCCCAAAAAAAATGAGTTTTCCTACATATAAATTTTTATGTCAAGCAGCCACATTTATCGGAATTGAAACAAACTTTTGTGCTGATACCTTCCCGTTTATCATACAAAATAGAACGATGACTGGCCAATTTTCAGCACATATAATGACATCAATAATTGGTGGATTTATAATTTCTTTTCCTTACATACTTTATGAATTTTGGAAATTCATCAGTCCAGGACTTTTAAAAGAAGAAAAGTCAAGTTCTGGAGTATTTATATTTGTTTGTTCTTTCCTTTTTTTTATGGGAGTTTTATTTGGTTATTATATTTTAACTCCACTTTCAGTTAATTTTTTAGGGACATATCAAGTTTCTAAAGAAGTTATGAATGAAATTGATCTAGGCTCATTTATTTCACTTGTCAGATCCTCATCTTTAGCATCAGGAATTATTTTTGAACTACCTGTAATTGTTTATTTTCTTACGAAAATTGGGTTGGTGACACCGAAAACTCTTATTCAATTCCGAAAATATGCTTTGGTTTTAGTATTAATTCTTGCTGCTGTAATAACTCCACCTGATGTGGCTAGCCAGATCATAGTTTCTATTCCGATAATAATTTTATATCAATTTAGTATATTGATATCAAAACTTGTGCTTAAAAAACAAAAGAATGAAATTAAAAGCCTCTAATCTTGTAAAGTCATACTCTGGGAAAAATGTTGTAAAACAAGTAAGTGTTGAGCTGAACCAAGGTGAAATCGTTGGTCTATTAGGACCTAATGGGGCTGGAAAAACAACTTCATTTTATATGATTGTGGGATTGATCAAAGCAAATTCAGGGAAAATTCACTTGAATAAAAAGGAAATAACAAATTACCCAATGTACAAAAGAGCTCAGAATGGAATTGGATATTTAGCACAAGAATCATCTGTTTTCAGAAAAATGAGTGTTGAAGATAATATCTTAAGTGTATTAGAATTAACAAATCTTTCAAAAAAAGAACAAATTCAAAAAACTGAATCCCTACTAGATGAGTTTGGATTGCTAGAGATACGTAAAAGAAGAAGTGACTTGTTATCTGGAGGAGAGCGAAGAAGAACTGAAATTGCTAGGGCATTAGCAACAAATCCAAATTTTATTTTGCTTGACGAGCCATTTGCAGGAGTTGATCCCCTAGCCGTTGAAGACATCCAAAAAATTGTAAGAGACTTGACCAAAAAAAATATTGGAATATTAATTACTGATCACAACGTACAAGAAACACTTGCTATCACTGACAGAACATATTTAATGTTTGAAGGTGAAATTTTGCGCCATGGTAGTCCGGAGGATCTCGCCAATGATGAAATGGTTAGGAAAGTATATTTAGGTAAAAACTTTGAACTTAGAAGAAAAACTATTTAGCAGTTTTTACGTAAAAAGTAAAAATTGATACTACAATATACATTATCATTATTATTGGTATCGAATAAAAGCTTAGCATATACACAAGTATACCTGAAGTTAATAAAATAAATATTCTTCTTCTATTTCCTTTAAATTTGAATTTTTTGAATTTAAAATTCATCAGTTTTAAATTACAAACAAGTAAAAATGATGATATTAAAATAAGTAATGTCAGCGATGAATAGTTTAGAAAAAGATCTGCAAATTTATTTTTATCAGAAATAATAATTGCTATAGAATAAATCAAAATAGTATTTGCTGGAGTTGGAAGTCCATTAAAAAAACTGGAGTTTGATTTAGAAATATTAAATTTTGCCAGACGAATAGCAGAGGCAATAGTGACTAAAAAAGAAAAAAAGGGAACAACTGATGACAAAATTGACCCCACATATGAAGATGGTGCCTGAATAAACAAATTATAAATTATTATTCCAGGAACAAGACCAAAACTAACCAAATCTGCTAATGAATCAAGCTGAATTCCAATATTTGATTGTTGATTAAAATAACGAGCAATTAAACCATCAAAAAAATCTAAAATCAGGCAAATGAGAGATAATATAAAAACATAATGAATTTCTACATTATTTTCAACAAGAAGCAAAACAGCAATACATCCAAAAAACAGATTTAAAAGGGTAATTAAATTGGCCAAAGAAAGTATTTTCACAGAATTTAGTATAAAAAGTAAAACTAATGATTAATTGTATATAATGTTTTATTTTTAAAACAATATTAAAAATTATAATGTGTTATTAAAATATGAAATTTAAAATTTTCATCATCTTTACTTTCACGTTGAGCGGATTTTCACAAAACAGCTCAAAATATTCAAACGAGTTTTTAAACATTGGGGTTGATGCTAAATCAATTTCTATGAGCAAAGCCGTGGTTTCTAATATTAATGATGTAAATGCTTCCTATTGGAATCCCGCAGGCCTGATTGGGATTGAAAATTCTCAAATATCAATTATGCATTCTAATTATTTTGCAAATATTGCTAATTACAACTATTTGGGATATGCTAAAAAAATTGACAGGGAATCTGCTATTGGTTTTTCAATGATAAGGTTTGGTGTTGACAATATTTTAGATACAACACAGCTTATCGATAATCAGGGTAATATTGATTATGACAGAATTGAATTATTTTCGGCAGCAGATTATGCTTTTATCTTTTCATACGCTAGGAAAAATTTTTTAATTGGAATGAATTACGGAATTAATGTAAAAGTCCTCAGAAGAATTATAGGGGAATTTGCTAACTCCTGGGGATTTGGATTTGATTTTGGAATTCAATATCAAACAAAAAATGGTTGGTCTTTTGGAATTATGGGTAGAGATATTACAACTACTTTAAACGCTTGGTCATTTGATGAAAACAGAATAAATGATATTCAAAATGCAATAATTGGACAAAATCAAGCATTACCACAAAAAAGAGAAATTACAATACCAAAAATACAACTGGGACTTTCAAAAGATTTCTATTTTGGAACTGATTATAGTTTATTAACTGCATTTGATCTGTTTTTAATGTTTGATGAAACTAACGATATTTTAAGCACAAGCATATTAAGCATAAACCCTGCTCTTGGATTAGAAATAGGATACATAGATTTAGTTTTTTTAAGAATTGGTGCTGGAAACTTTCAAAAAGAGTTAGATTATTCAGGAAGAAAAAATTTATCTTTTCAGCCTAATTTTGGAATTGGTTTTAATCTAGCAAATTTTGAAATTAGTTATGCTCTTACTGATATTGGAGATCAATCAACTGCTTTATATTCAAATATCTTCTCAATCAAATTTGATATATTTAACAGTAGATAATTTAAATAAATGAAAATTTACACTAAAAAAGGAGACTCAGGAAATACTTCACTAATTGGTGGGGAAATTGTAAAAAAACATAACATAAAGGTTGATGCATATGGAAATATAGATGAGCTTAATTCATTTTTAGGATTAGTAAGAGATTTTTCTGATGATGACCAAGTAAATGATATTATTGTTACTATTCAGAAAAAACTTTTTTCAATTGGATCACTATTAGCTCTTGGTGATTATAAAAGTGTAACTAAGATTGACAATAAAAAACTGCAAATCAAAAAAATTGATATTGATTATATTGAAAACGAAATTGATAAAATTGATAAAAACCTTTCTACAATAACTAAATTTACAATTCCAGGTGGTCACAAATTAATCTCATATCTGCATATTACAAGATGTGTTTGTAGAAGGGCAGAAAGAAAAATTTCTTATGTGAATGAAATAGAAAAGCTAGACCCTAATATTCCTGCTTATATGAATAGATTATCCGATTTACTTTTTATCTTATCAAGGTATTTTTGTAAAAAATTAAATGTCAAAGAGTTATATTGGTAGATTGTCAATTATTTTTTCATGAATCACTTGCACAATTCCACTAAAAAATTATTTTTGCAAAAAAAATTACATCATGTATTGGACTTTAGAATTAGCCTCTTATCTCAGCGATGCTCCTTGGCCAGCTACTAAAGACGAACTAATAGACTATTCAATCAGAACTGGTGCGCCACTTGAAGTCGTTGAAAATTTACAAGCAATTGAAGATGAAGGCGATCTCTATGAATCAATTCAAGAAATTTGGCCTGATTATCCAACAGATGAAGATTATCTTTGGAATGAAGATGAATATTAAAGATTTTATTTAAACTTCTTATTAAATAGTATTATCCGTCGTTAGTTAAACATGTTGTATATTTATGAATATTCCCTAGTACCACAAATTTTGTATTAATGATTGGAAAAATTTTAAAATTTTTTGTTGGTGATAAGTCTAAGAAAGATTTAAAATTAATTAATCCCATAATTGACAAGATTCACTCTTTTCAGAAAGAAGTTTCCGATTATTCAAATGATGAATTAAGAGCTCAGACGATAAATTTTAAGACTAAAATTTTTAATGCAACGTCAAGCCTTCACATTGAAATTGATAAAATCAAATCAGAAATTGAGCAACAAATTAACATTAATCAAAAAGAATCTCTTTTTTCTAGAATCGATAAACTAAATCAAGAAATTTATCAAATTTCTGAAAGTTGCTTAGAAGAAATTCTGCCAAAAGCATTTGCAGTTGTCAAAGAAACAGCTAGTCGATTTGTTAATAATAAAAATATTACTGTCAAATCTACAGATTTTGATTTAAAGATTGCACAAACAAAAGATTATGTGGAAATAAAAAAAAACCAAGCTGTATGGAAAAATAATTGGGATGCCGCTGGTAAAAATATACTTTGGGATATGATCCACTACGATGTACAGTTAATTGGAGGTGTTGCAATGCATCAAGGAAAAATTGCTGAAATGCAAACCGGTGAGGGAAAAACACTTGTTGCAACACTTCCCGTGTATCTAAATGCATTGACGGGAAGAGGTGTACACTTAGTTACTGTCAATGATTATTTAGCAAAAAGAGACAGTGCATGGATGGCTCCAATATTTGAATTTCACGGACTTAGTGTAGATTGTATAGATTATCATAAACCAAATTCTATTGAGAGAAAAAATGCCTACAATTGTGACATAACATATGGAACTAATAATGAATTTGGTTTTGACTATTTAAGAGACAACATGGCTAATTCACCAGATGACCTGGTACAAAGAAAACATAATTATGCAATTGTTGATGAAGTTGATTCAGTTTTAATTGATGATGCAAGAACTCCCTTAATAATTTCAGGACCGATACCGAAGGGTGACAAACATGAATTTAATAATTTAAAGCCAAAAATTGAAAAAATTGTATCAACACAAAGAAAGTTTTTACTAGGAACTCTTTCTCAAGCTAAAAGTCAAATTTCAAACCAGGAGACAGATGAAGGTGCATTTAATTTATTAAGAGTTTTTAGAGGAATTCCTAAAAATAAAGCTTTAATAAAATACCTCAGTGAAGAGGGCATAAAACAGTTATTGCAAAAAACTGAAAATTTTTATATGCAGGATAATAACAGAGAAATGCCTAAAATTGACAAAGAACTTTATTATGTAATAGACGAGAAGAATAATCAAATTGAATTAACTGATAAGGGAATTGAATTTTTATCTGGAAAAGATGATCCAAATTTTTTCATTATGCCAGAAATTGGTATGGAAATTTCGAAAATTGAAAATAAAAAACTTAGAAAAGAAGACGAAGCAAAAGAAAAAGATGACTTGTATAGAGATTTTGGTGTTAAATCTGAAAGAATTCATTCAATAAACCAATTACTTAAAGCATACGCATTGTTTGAAAAGGATATTCAATACGTAGTGATGAATAATAAAGTATTGATTGTTGATGAGCAAACAGGAAGAATAATGGATGGAAGAAGGTATAGCGATGGCTTACATCAAGCAATAGAAGCAAAGGAAAATGTCAAAATTGAAGCTGCCACACAAACGTTTGCAACAATCACCTTACAAAACTATTTCAGAATGTATAACAAGCTCTCAGGAATGACTGGAACAGCAATAACAGAGGCAGGAGAATTTTGGGAAATATACAAACTTGATGTCATTGAAATACCTACAAATAAACCCATTCAAAGAGATGATAAAGAGGATATAGTTTTTAAAACGAAAAGAGAAAAATATAATGCCGTTATTGATAATGTTACAGATCTATCCAAATCTGGTAGACCAGTATTAATCGGTACCACATCTGTTGAGATTAGTGAACTACTTGGAAGAATGTTGAAAATTCGTAAGATTCCACATAATATTTTAAATGCAAAGCTTCACAAAAAAGAATCAGATGTAGTTGCTGAAGCTGGAAAACCTGGACAAGTTACTATTGCCACCAACATGGCTGGTCGTGGTACTGATATTAAACTAATTGATCAAGTCAAAGATGCAGGTGGATTAGCAATTATTGGTACAGAAAGACATGATTCAAGAAGAGTTGATAGACAGCTAAGAGGAAGATCTGGTAGACAAGGTGATCCAGGAAGTTCTCAGTTCTATGTTTCTCTTGAAGATAATTTGATGCGTTTATTCGGAGCTGAGAGAATAGCAAAAATGATGGATAGAATGGGATTAAAAGAAGGGGAAGTCATCCAACATTCAATGATTACTAATTCAATTGAAAGGGCTCAGAAGAAAGTTGAAGAAAATAATTTTGGTATCAGAAAAAGGCTATTGGAATATGATGATGTCATGAATGCACAAAGAGAAGTAGTATACAGAAGAAGAAATAATTCTCTATCCGGAGAAAGACTTAGAATTGATATTTCAAATATGATCTATAATACCTGTGAAAATATTACTTCGGATAATAAAAATTTAAATGATTTTAAAAATTTTGAATTTGAGCTTATTAAATATTTTTCAATTACAACAGAAATTGATTCAGATTCATTTGAATCTATGAATATTAATGAAATAACAGAAAAAATTTATAAAGTGGTATTAAAACATTACATGAATAAAATTGAAAGCAATGCTAAATTAGCTTTTCCAGTTATTAAACATGTTTACGAAAACCAAAGAGAAAAATTTAAAAGAATTGTAGTCCCCTTCTCTGATGGAGTTAAAACTCTTCAAGTCATTACGAATTTAGAAAAAGCATTTGAATCGGGTGGTAATCAACTTATAACTGATTTTGAAAAAAACATTACACTGGCAATTTTAGACAATTCATGGAAAAACCATCTAAGAAAAATGGATGAGCTAAAACAATCTGTACAATTAGCAGTTCACGAACAGAAAGATCCACTGCTAATCTATAAATTTGAAGCATTTGAATTATTTAAAATATTACTTGACGAAGTTAACAAAGAGATTTTATCCTTTTTATTTAAGGCTGAGATTTCTTCAAATAATCAGAATGTTAAAGAAGCAATTGAAAGAAAACCAGTTAAATTAAATACGTCTAAAGAAGAAATACCAAACTCTGATCAATTAAGAGAGCAAAACAGGGTAATTACAAATAGATCTTCAAATCAACAGGTTGAAACAATAGTTAGAACCCAGCCTAAGGTTGGAAGAAATGATCGGGTTAGTATCAAAAATGTAAAAACTGGGGATATAAAAGAATTAAAGTACAAACATGCTGAAAATTTAATTTCTAGTGGTGAATGGATAATAACTAACAAATAGAATCCCATTGTCCTTTTTATCAAAAAATATTGAACAAGTTTGTAATGAAATTATAGACGGAAACCGAAAGACTCTTGCAAAAGCTATAACTCTCATTGAGAGTAATAATAGTGACCATAGAAAATTTGCTAATAAACTTTTAAATAAATTAAACACTAAGAAAAATAAAGGTGAATCTATAAGAATTGGAATTACTGGAATTCCTGGTGCTGGGAAAAGTACATTCATTGAAAGTCTTGGGAATTACTTGCTAAATGATAAAAATAAGATTGCTGTTTTAGCTATTGATCCTTCCAGTAGAATAAGCAAAGGAAGCATTTTAGGTGATAAAACAAGAATGAGCCAATTATCCAATAATCCCAATGTTTTTATTAGACCAACAGCTGCATCAAATTTTCAAGGAGGCACTGCAAAAAACACAAGAGAATCAATTTTTTTATGTGAAGCTGCAGGCTTTAATATAATATTTATTGAAACAGTTGGTGTGGGTCAAAATGAAATTAGTGTTTTTGAGATGGTTGATTTTTTTCTTTTATTAAAAATTGCTGGATCTGGTGATGAGCTACAAGGAATAAAAAGAGGAATTATCGAAATGTCTGATTTAATTATAATTAATAAAACTGATGGAGATAATACAAATAATTCCATCATTGCTAAAAATGAATTTCAAATGGCATTAAAACTATTTTCTAAAAAAGAATCAGGATGGATACCTGAGGTTATGAATTGTAGTTCGATTGAAAATAAGGGGATAATTGAAATTTGGGATAAAATTACTAGCTATTTTAAACTTACAAAGGATAATAATTTTTTTTATAAAAACAGAATAAAACAAAATAAATACTGGCTCAAAAAAATAATTAATCAATCCATCATTGATAATTTTTATCACAATGAAAAAGTTAGAAAAGAATACAAGAATCAGGTAAAAAAAATTGAAGAAAATAAAGTTGATGTTTTTGAGGCCTATCAAAAAATTATTTTGTCACAAAAATCTTAAAATTTAAAATTAATCTATAAAAAAAGTATCCTGCAGAAATTCCAAAGATTAACCCAAAAAGAATATCCAATGGATAATGTTTTCCCAAGTAAATTCTACTGTAAGAAAATAATATAACCCAAAAAAATAATACCATTGAAATTAACGATTTTCTGTAGCTTTTAAAATTAAGTAATATGAATGAAGTAACGGCAGCTGAATTTGCTGCATGTGCAGAGAAAAAACCGTATTTACCACATCCAATATCAATATCTCTCAATAAACCAAAAAGTTGAGGCTCACTACACGGTCTAAATCTTTCAAAACTTGCTTTTATAAAATTTGTAAACTGATCAGTGAATAAAATTAATATTGAAATAGATAAAAGTATTTTCAGTGCTTGTTTTACACCAAAATCCTTAAAAAACCTGTAGATTATAAAAAGAAAAATCGGAATAAATGTAAGTTTATCAGTTATCAACAACCATATTGGGTCCCATAATTCAGATCCTAAATTATTTAAAAACACTAATAACTCTCTATCAATTTCTAAAATTCTTTTAATCATTATCTATTTTTTGATTAACTAATTGATTAAACCTTAAATATAAAAAAACTGAGGTAAAAAGAAGGCCAGTTAAAAGTCCAAACCAAATTCCCATTTCTTTAAATTGATCAAAACTTCCAAAATAATAGCTAATTGGGAATCCAATAAACCAATAGGAAATAAATATTATAATTGTTGGAATTATGACATCTTGCATACCTCTCAAGGACCCTAAAATTATAACTTGAGCACTATCAAAAAGCTGAAACAAAGCAACTATTATAAATAATCTAGAAGCCTTTGAAATAATACTCAAATTCTTTTGATAATTATTGACATCATCAATATCTACAAAGAGAAATGGAATAATTTCTCTCATATAAAATATCAATAATGAAAAAATTAGTGCAAATATTAAACCGAGTAAAAGTATTGACAATGATATCCTTTTTAGTTCATAATAATTATTAAGTCCTTTTTGATTTCCAGCTCTAATTGAAGCGCTCAATCCAAGACCACTTGCAACCATAAAAGTAAAAGAAGAAACATTAAGTACAATTTGATTTGCTGATTGAGTAACTTCCCCTAATAAACCACTGAGCCATATAGCTGAAGTAAAAATACCAACTTCAAAAAGCATTTGAAGAGAAGTTGGGAATCCTAATGAAATTATATTAGTAAATATTTTTTTATTGATTAGAAAAAATCCTTTGGTAATATTCATTATTATTTTATTTTTTTTCAGCAGTAAATACAGAACTATGAACATCATTATCCTCGAAACTAGGGTTCCGATTGCAGCACCTATTATACCTAATTGTGGGAAACCAAACTTTCCAAAAATTAGAACATAGTTAACAAGGATGTTAATCAAATTTGCAAATATGGTAGCATACATTGAATATGAAGTCATTGATAATCCATCACTGTATTGTTTGAGAGCTTGAAACATCAATAGAGGAATTAATGAAAAGGCTACAATATCCAAGTAGGGAATTGCTAAATCAACAATAATTTGAGGCTGCCCTAGTAATTTTAATAAAGGCTTACATATTAGAATGAACATGAACAGAAAACAGCCTAAAAAAAAACATAATAGAAAACCATTAGTGAATGCTTTTTTTAATCTGTCTGAATTATTCTGTGAATCTGCCTCAGCTACTACGGGGGTTATTGCAGCTGAAAACCCTATCCCAATTGACATTGCTATAAATAAAAAACTATTTCCAAGGGATACTGCAGCAAGGTTATCTGGATCTAACTTTCCAACCATGATGTTATCTACAATACCAACAATTGTATGACCAAGTAGACCAATTATAATTGGAAATGATAATCTCAAGTTATAATTAAACTCCTTATAATATTTACTTAATACCAAATTTATTTTACGTATTTCATAAAATAATCAACATCAACTTTTCCAACCATAATATTTTGAAGTTTATTTTTAATTATTTTTTTCTTAAAAGAAGAAATCTTATCGGTAAATAGTATCCCTTCAATATGATCATATTCATGCTGAATTACTCTCGCAATAATACCCGAATACTCTTCACTAACTGTTTTAAAATTTTCATCACAGTATGTTATTTTAATTTTAGATTTTCTACCAATTTTTTCTCTAACACTAGGGATACTTAAACAACCCTCCTCAAGAGTTTTATTTTCACCCGATTCATTTACAATGGTTGGATTGATAAAAGTTTTTTTTAGGGTTCCAACTTCAAATCCAGTTTCTTTTTCAAATTCTGCGCTATCAAAAGGTGATGTATCAATTACAAATAGTCTGATGGGTTTCCCAATTTGAGGAGCAGCAAGTCCCACCCCTTTTGCAGCATACATAGTTTCGTACATATCATCGATTAATTTTCTTAAGTTATTGTAGTCCGATGATATTACAGAGGCTTTTTGCTTTAAAACATTTTGTCCATATGCGTAAATTGGTAAAACCATATAGTTTATTTTCAAAATTACAATTAAAATCTTAAGAATTCTTTTTAATGTATTCTAAAAAATCTCTTAAAATTATGGTTGCACTTATTTTATCTACAATTTCTTTATTCAATCTAATTTTCTTTTTAGCACCAGCTAATAAAATGGCCTTGGTTGCAATTTTTGATGTAAACCTTTCGTCATATCTAACAATTGGAATTTTAGGAAATTTTTTTTCTAACTTTTTTATAAATTCAATGATTTCGCTTTCAATTTCTGAACTTTCTCCAGACATTCTAGTAGGTTTACCAACTATAAACTTTTCTACATCATTCTCTTTAAAAAATTTGGTAATAAAGTCGAAAAAATCAATTCTTTTGACAGTTTCAAGTGGGAAAGCAAATATTTTATCATTATCTGTAACAGATAAACCTATTTTTTTTTGACCATAATCAATACCAATATATTTTGACATAATTTTTACTCAATTAAAAATGAAACTGTTTTTTTATATAGTATTCTTATTTTTGAAGTAAAGATATTTAACTAATGCCAAAACTAATAGACAAAGAAGTAGAAAAATCATTTAGAATAATTAATGATGGTGGAATAATATTATATCCAACTGATACCACCTGGGGAATTGGCTGTGATGCTACCAAAACAGTTTCTGTTGAGAAATTATTTAATATAAAAAAAAGATCAATGGAAAAACCTATGTTATCACTAGTAAGTAGTATTGAAATGGTTGAAAACTATGCCGAAAAACAAAATGATAAAATTATTTCAATAATTAAAAATTTCAAAAAACCAACAACTGTAATTTTTAGCAATGCAAAAAAAATTAGTCCTTTGCTTATTTCAAAAAATAATGATGCAGGGTTCAGGATCACTAAAAATATATTTTGTAAAAAATTAATTAATTTACTGTGCAAACCAATTGTATCAACTTCAGCAAATATCAGTAACAAACCATTTCCTCAATCATTTGCCGAAATAGATAATCAAATTTTATTACAAGTTGACTATGTTGTAAATTTGCCAGTGAAAAACTGGAATATTACGCCTTCATCAATTGTAAAATTTAAAAAAAATGGTGAGATTCTAAATATTCGTTAGATTATGTTATTAAGTAAGTTAATAGAATTAGATTTTTTCAAAGAACTCTCAAAGGTTTCAATAGAAAACAACATTGAATGTTATGTTGTTGGTGGTTTTGTTAGGGACTACTTTCTAAAAAGAAAATCAAAGGATATTGACATAGTAGTTGTCGGGGATGGTATTTTTTTAGCTAATAAGTTTGCAGCAAAGCTGGATAAAAAAATTAAAGTAAATATTTTTAAAAACTTTGGAACTGCTAATCTAAAATATAAAAATTATGAAATAGAGTTTGTTGGTGCCAGAAAAGAGTCTTATTCCAGAAATTCTAGAAATCCAATAATTAAGCCCGGTAGTTTACATGATGATATTAATAGAAGAGACTTTAAAATGAATTCAATAGCGGTATCTTTGAATGCTAATAATTTTGGAGAACTTATTGATTATCATAATGGTTTAACAGATATTAACAACAAAATTATAAATACACCATTAGATTCAAAATTAACATTTTCTGACGATCCCTTAAGAATTTTTAGATCAGTTCGGTTTGCTTCTCAACTTAAGTTCAAAATACACGATAATCTCATTGAATCAATGTCAATATTACGTGAAAGAATTAAAATTCTAAACATGGAGAGAATTGTTGATGAATTACACAAAATTTTAATGTCTGAAAAACCATCAAATGCTTTTATAACACTTGATAAAGTTGGCATACTTGAGCTAATTATACCTGAGCTAACAAATTTAAAGGGGATTGATGAAGTTGAAGGACAAAAACATAAGGATAATTTTTATCATACCCTTGAAGTTCTTGACAATATTTGCAATAGTACAAAGAATTTGTGGCTTAGATGGGCTGCACTATTGCATGATATTGGAAAAGCTCCTACAAAGAAATTTAATAACAAAGTTGGATGGACCTTTCACGGTCATGAATTTGAGGGAAGTAAAATGGTATATAAATTGTTTAAAAGATTGAAAATGCCATTAAATGATAAAATGAAATATGTTCAAAAACTTGTTTTAATGAGTTCAAGACCAATTGTGCTTGCAGAGGACTATATTACTGATTCAGCAGTTAGAAGATTAATTTTTGATGCGAATGAAACAGTTGATGATCTTATGACATTATGTGAGGCAGATATCACCACAAAAAATTTCAATAGATATAAAAAATATCACGAAAACTTTAAAACCGTTAGAAAAAAAATAGTTGAAGTTGAAGAGCGGGATCACATAAGGAATTTCCAACCTCCTATTTCAGGAGAAGAAATTATGAGAACATTTAATCTTAAGCCATGTAAAACCATTGGTATTATTAAAGAAAATATCAAAGAGGCTATTTTGGATGGGGTAATTGAAAATGATTATCAGCAGGCATATAAATTAATGATTAAAGAAGGAAATAAATTAGGTCTCTCCAATGAAAAACAAGTTTAAATTTTTAACAAGGCTTTCACTGTTTCTAGTTTACCTAGTTATTCTCGCTGGGGCTACGGTTAGAATGACTGGGTCAGGGATGGGATGTCCAGATTGGCCAAAATGCTTTGGGTATTATATTCCACCTGTTGAACAGTCACAAGTTTTATTTCAACCAAATTCCAAATACTACAAAGGGGAAATGATTATTTACAATGAAGAAAAATTACTTGTCGCAAAATCAAATTTCATATCTTCAAATTTCATAAATTTAAATAACTGGGGTACTTACGAAAAACATGATTATATAATTTTTAATCCCGTACACACTTGGATTGAGTACATCAACAGACTGATTGGTGCAATTTCTGGAATTCCGATATTACTTTTTACAATCATTTCAGTAGTTTATTTTAAAAAATATAAACATCTGACATTTATTTCCATTTTAACTGTTTTGTGTATGGGTTTTCAAGCATGGCTTGGAAAAACAGTAGTTGATTCTAATTTAGCACCCTTCAAAATAACTTTTCATATGTTAATGGCGCTTTTAATAATAGCTCTTTTAATTTATTTGGTGAACTCTTCATCAAAATTTACAATCAAAAAAAATAATATTTTTACAAATTTCCTTTTTGTTGCAGTTATGCTCACGTTAATTCAAATAGTTCTTGGTACACAGGTTAGGCAATTTGTCGACGAACAGGCAAATGTATACTATGATAAATTTCAGTGGTTTAACGAAATTCCAAAAGTTTATGAATACCACAGAACATTTTCACTTGTAGTAATTGCCGTGAATTTTGGTTTATTTTATCTTAACAAAAAACTTAATCTCGGTAACAATTATATTTCCTATGTAATAGTACTTTTATTTATTGAAGCACTAAGTGGAGTAGTTATGTTTTATTTTGATTTTCCTTTTGGATCACAAACCATTCATCTATTTATTGCCAGCTTAATATTTGGTTTTCAATTTTATATATTACTACAAAACATAACTTTTAAAAATAAATTGAATTATGACATATAAAATCAGAGTTATTCTAGACAATGATAATGATGAAGATGTATTTAAAGATTTTGAAGTTTCAAAAAATATTAACCTTATAAAATTTCATGAGTATATCAAAAAAGAATTCAATTTACAGGGAAGTGAAATGGCGTCTTTTTACTCTGTTAATAAAAACTGGGAAACTCTTATTGAATATACATTAGTACCATTTGATGATAATTGTGTACCCATGGAAAGACTAAGTTTACATGAAATATTAAATAATAATGAATCCAGTATACTATATGTTTATGATTTTATGAATATGTGGACCTTTTTTATCGAGTTACTCTATGAGACAAGCAAAAAAGAAAATGAATCTCATATTAGTATTATTTTTTCAAGGGGTAACGTTCCCAAAATTGCACCGAAAAAAAGATTTACAAATGATGATGAGAATATTTTATCTAATGATTTTAATATTTAATGAAATTTAATCTAAAATCTGAATTTATTCCTACCGGAGATCAACCAGCAGCAATTAATGATTTAGTGGATGGTATTCATAAAAATGTACATCATCAAACTTTATTAGGAGTAACCGGATCGGGTAAGACATTTACAGTTGCAAATGTAATTCAAAAAGTAAATAAACCTACTTTGGTTTTAGCACATAATAAAACACTAGCAGCACAACTTTACGCAGAGTTTAAAAATTTTTTTCCTGAAAATTTAGTTGAATATTTTGTTTCTTACTATGATTATTATCAGCCAGAAGCATACATTCCAACAACTGGAATATATATTGAAAAAGATCTGTCGATAAACGAGGAAATTGAAAAACTAAGATTAAGCGCAACCTCTGCTCTTCTTTCTGGAAGAAAAGATATTATCATTGTTGCTTCTGTTTCTTGTATTTATGGAATGGGCAATCCTGAGTCATTCAAAAGTAGCATTATTGAAATAGAAGAAGATTCTAAAATTTCAAGAACAGATTTATTGAATAAATTGGTTCAGAGTCTATACTCTAGATCTATAACAGATAACTTTAAACAAGGAAAATTTAGAATCACAGGTGACACGATTGATATATTCCCTGCCCACACAGATCATGCCTATAAAATTCATTTTTTTGGGGATGAAATTGAAGAAATTGAAAAATTTGATCCTGAAACAAATGAAACTTTGGAAAAGATACCTAGAATCACAATTTACCCTGCAAATATTTTTGTTACAAGTCCAAATATGATTCATGATGTAATTAAAATGATTCAAGACGATTTGATTAAGCAATATGATTACTTCAAAGAAATAGGATCTACTTTAGAAGCAAATAGAATAAAAGAGAGAACTGAATTTGATATGGAAATGATTAAAGAATTGGGGTACTGTTCAGGAATTGAAAATTACTCTAGATATTTTGACGGACGTAAACCAGGAACAAGACCATTTTGTCTTTTAGACTACTTTTCTGATGATTATTTAACTATAATCGATGAAAGCCATGTTACCATCCCTCAAGTTAGAGCAATGTATGGAGGAGATAGAAGTAGAAAAGAAAATTTAGTTGAATATGGTTTCAGACTTCCAGCAGCAATGGACAACAGACCCCTAAAGTTTGATGAATTTGAAAGTTTACAAAATTTTATAGTTTATGTAAGCGCTACACCAGCTGATTATGAATTAGAAATGAGTGAAGGTATTATTGTTGAACAAATAATTAGACCAACAGGGCTTTTAGATCCCAAAATTATTATCAAATCAACAAAACATCAAATTGATGATTTAATTAATGAAATTCAAGAAAAAGTTTGCTTGAAAGAAAAAGTTTTAGCTACAACTTTGACAAAGAAAATGGCTGAAGAGCTTAGTAGGTTTTTAAATAATATCGAAATAAGATCTAAATATATCCACTCTGATATAGATACAATTGAGAGAGTAGAAATTATGGAAGGATTAAGAAACGATGAGTTTGATGTTTTGATTGGAATCAATTTATTACGTGAAGGTCTTGACTTACCGGAAGTATCATTAGTAGCAATTTTAGATGCTGACAAAGAAGGTTTTTTAAGATCCCATAGATCATTAACACAAACAATTGGAAGAGCTGCTAGACACGTAAATGGGATGGCTATCCTGTATGCGGATAAAATGACAAAAAGCATAAATAAGACTATTGAGGAGACTAATTATAGAAGAAAAAAACAGATTGAATTTAATACTAAAAACAACATTACACCCACCCCTATCATAAAGCATGTTAAAAATCCATTAACAGAAAGACTTATCAAAAAACCGGAACTTCTTCCGGATGATGATATTATTGACTTTGTTATTCCTGAAAAACCTAAAGAATTTGATAAAAAAATAAGCGAATTAAGAAAAGAAATGGAAAGATCAGCAAAAGAATTAAACTTTAAGCTTGCAGCGACCTTTAGAGATCAAATAAAAAAAATGAAGGAAATTAAATCAACTAGATCTTAGTACCTCTTGTACTTTATCTGCAGCTTCTTTAAATTCAATTGCACTGTAGAAATTAAGCCCAGATGTGTCAATGATATCTTTGGCTAAACCAGAATTAGTTCCCTCTAATCTGACGATGATAGGAATAGAAATTTCATCTTTCATCTTGGAATACGCATCAACAACTCCATTTGCAACTCTATCACACCTTACAATTCCTCCAAAAATATTTACCAGAATTGCTTTTACTTTAGAATCTCTCAGAATGATTCTGAAAGCTTTTTCTACCCTTTCACTATCAGCCGTTCCACCTACATCTAAAAAATTTGCAGGCTCTCCTCCTGCTTGCTTAATTAGATCCATAGTTGCCATCGCAAGACCTGCGCCATTAACCATGCAACCAACATTTCCATCTAAATCAACATAATTTAGACCTGCTTCTTTTGCTTCAACCTCAATTGGATTTTCTTCTCTAATATCACGCATTTCTAAATAATCTTTGTGTCTAAATAAAGCATTATCATCAATGGTAACTTTCGCATCCACAGCAAGAACTTTATCATCACTTGTTTTCAAGACTGGGTTGATTTCAAAAAGAGATGCATCTGAATCAATGTATGCACTGTAAAGAGCCTTGATAAAAGAAGTCATTTCTAAATGAGCTTCACCTGAAAGTTTTAAGTTGGTAGCTACTTCTTTAGCATTTTTATCGGTTAGCCCAATTTTTGGATCAATATCAAGAGCGTGAATCAAATGAGGTGTTTCTTCAGCTACAGTTTCAATATTCACTCCACCCTCAGTAGAATACATTATCATATTTTGTGCACTCGCCCTATTTAATAATACAGAAACATAAAATTCCTCCATTTCTGATGGACCCGGATAGTAAACATCTTCTGCAACTAATACTTGATGCACTTTTTTTCCCTGTTTAGAGGTCTGAGGGGTTATCAAATTCATTCCAATAATTTGATTAGAAATATCAGAAACTTCATCAATGGATTTGGCTAATTTAACTCCACCTCCTTTTCCTCTTCCGCCAGCATGAACTTGAGCTTTTATTACATAAAAATCAGTTCCGGTTTCTTCATGTAGTTGATTGGCTTTGTTTACAGCTTCTTCAGAGCTAGTAGCTACATACCCACGTTGAACTCTAACTCCAAAACTATTTAAAATTTCTTTGGCCTGATATTCATGTAAATTCATAAATCAAAAATTTGGAAACAAATGTAATAAAGAATGATATTTCAATTAGGATACTTTGGTATTATTTGTGATAAGTTATGAAGAATTTATTCTTAGTTTTGCAGCTATGAAAAATCTCATTTTTTTCACTATATTTTTTTTAATATTTGGCTGTAAATCCATAAAAACTCCAATTGATTTTGCAATTAAATCCCCCAAACCCTCAATTTCTATTGTTAAAAAGAATTTAAAAAATCATAAAATTCAAATTAAACTAACAGCTATTGATGAAGAGGAAAATATTAATTATGACTTTAATGTTGACAACGAAAATTACTTTTATCCTGCAAGCACTGTAAAACTTCCCATTGCGCTTCTTGCAATAGAAAAAGTAAATGAATCTAAATACATAACATTAGATACTCCATTTAGGATAGAAGACGAAGATGAAAAATCTAGCCTGCGTGATGAAATCCTAAAAATGTTTGTTGTTAGTGATAACGAATCCTTTAATAGAATATTTGAATTCCTTGGTCAAGACTACATTAATGGTACGCTAAAATCTTTAGGATTTGAAAACACAAAAATATTTCACAGGTTATCTACCAATAATTCCGAAAATTTAAATACAAAAAAGGTTTTCTTTTACCTTGAAAAAGACAGTATTTCTTACCAGAGTCTAAACAGAGAAATTACTCCAAATCAATTGAATGGTTTAAAAAAAGGAAAAAAGTTTTATAATGATATGAATGAATTGGTAAAAAAACCGATGGATTTCTCTAAAAAAAATAGACTATCCATTGATGATTTACATGAAATGACCACTCAAGTTTTTTTTCCTGAAAATTATATCAACAAAAATTCTTTTCAGCTAAATAACAAACAGAGAGAATTCATTTGGGAGGCTATGTCTGCATCACCCAGCAAACTTGGATTAAACAGAGAGAACTATCCTGATAACTTTGTTAAGTTTTTTGTTAGAGGTGATGAAAAAAAGAAAGATACTATAATTAATTATCCAAAAATATACAATAAAGTGGGTACCGCATATGGTCAGTTGACTGAAACTGCATTTATTGAGTCTGATAATAATCAATTTATTCTTACCGCTACTATTTACGTAAATGAAAATGATATTATCAATGATGATATATATGAGTATGAATCTGTTGGTATACCGTTTTTTGCCTCACTGGGCAAAGAAATCCTATCTCTTCTAAAAAATTAGGTGTTTCCTTATCAATCAAAACTGTAATGTCTCTCACATTATTTGGGAGAATTACTTTTAAATCATATTTTTAGCCTTCCAATAAGTTTTTATGTATGCTCGGCTAAGCTTTTACTTATATTTCTTTGTAATTAATTTTACATATTCACAAGAAAATGTCTCTCCCTTAATTACTTCACAAGGAAATGAAATTTATTGTCCTCAAACGGAGCAAAATATAGTAAACTTATTTAACATTCAAGATCCCGATGATATAGAGTTAGATGCCTTATATGTACAAATTTCTCAGGGTTATATTCCTGGAGAGGATGTATTAATTTTAAATGGAGATCATCCTGGAATTTCAACTTCTTGGAGCGTTAGTGAAGGGAAACTTGAAATTGCAGGAAACGGTGGCCCTGCTTTAATAGCAGATATTATAGCTGCTGTTTATGATATTGTATTCTTCTCTTCGAATCCAAACCCTGTTGATAAATATTTCTCATTTACGATTGGAAATGTGAATTATCTTCCATCAACAGGTCATTATTACATATATTATGAATCTGTTGGGATAACATGGACTCAGGCAAAAAGTGCCGCTGAAAATTCAACATATTATGGTCTTCAAGGATATTTAGCAACAATTTTATCAGCAGAGGAAAATCAAATTGCAGCAGAACAAATTGGTGGAGCTGGATGGATTGGAGCTAGTGACCAAGATATTGAGGGAGAATGGAATTGGGTAACAGGGCCCGAAGCTGGAACTAATTTTTGGAACGGAAATTTTACAGGAAGTGCAGTAGATGGTATGTATACTAATTGGAATGAATTCGAACCAAACCAAGCAGGAGATGAGGATTACGCACATATTACTGATGATTCTATAGGTATAATTGGTTCTTGGAACGATTTATCAAATGATGGATCATTTGAAGGTCCTTATCAACCCAAAGGTTATATTGTTGAATATGGTGGTATGCCAGGAGATCCAGTATTAAATCTTTCATCAAGTACTAATTTACTTTCAGTACCAACGATTGACACTACCCCATTTGACGGATATGATTGTGTTGAAGTTGAACTAATTGCAATCTCTGATTATGAAGATGGAAATGTGTATTGGTATGATTTACCAGAGGGTGGTGAACCGATTTTCTACGGAACTAATTTTTATCCTGAAATTTCTGAAAGTACCTCATATTGGGTTTCTAATTTTAATGTTGGGGAATGTGATAATTATCCACGAATAGAAATCGTTGCGAATATAACCCCTATTTTATCAGAAGTAGTTACTCCAAATGTATATGTAAATGAGGAATGCTTTACTGTCGAAGAACTTGTAACTAATGTTCTTATAAATAATCCTTGTGCAAATGTTTCAAACATTACATTTACGAGTGGAAATGACTTTAACGATGTAAATGGTATTGGTCACTTTATTGAGCCAAGTGAATCCTTCCCTTTTAGTGAAGGTATAGTTTTATCTACTGGAAATACATTGTTAGCATCAGGTCCTAACACTGGACTAGGGGATGCTAGTACCGGAGATAATCAGTGGCCTGGAGATAATGATTTAAGTGCATTAATTGGGGAAGAGACATTTAATGCTTCAACCATTGAATTTGATTTTGTACCTATTTCAAATAACTTGAGTTTCCGATTTATTATGGCATCTGAAGAATATGACCAGGGATTATATGAATGTGAATATTCTGATGTATTTGCGTTTTTACTAACAGATTCTGAAGGAAATACAACCAATCTTGCGGTAATCCCTGATACTGATATCCCAATTGCAATTACAAATATTCACCCTGCAAATGATGTATGTGATGCAGTAAATGAGGAGTATTTTCATGGATATACCCCTGTAAATCAACCTGACATTGGTTATGATGGTAGAACCATTGCGTTTGTTGCTCAAGCCGATGTAACCATTGGTGAAACTTATCACATTAAACTCTCTGTTGCGGATGCATCTGATACACAATTAGATTCCGCTGTATTTCTTGAGGCTGGAAGTTTTGATCTCGGATTATATTTGGGTGATGATATTTTAGTTAGCACAGGGGAATCAGCATGCCAAGGAGATCCAATAATACTTGACACTCAAATTGATGAAGATAATGAAAACATATCATTTGTGTGGACATATGAAGGTGCAGTGATTAGCGATGAAAATTCACCATCCCTTTCAATTTTTGAATCAGGAACTTATGAAGTTATTGTAACGCTTTCTGAAGAATGTATTTTATCTGATGAGATTTATGTGGAATTCTATGTTCCAATAGAATTAGATCCGCTGAATAATCTTGAGTCTTGTGATAATTTTGATTTTGATGGAATGGGAATTTTTGATTTAACGGAGCAGACGCAAAATATCCTTGAACAGATTAACTCTGAAAATTATTTTATTAATTATTTTGAGAGTGAGGAAAATGCAATTAATAATATTGATCCTATTGAATCACTAGACTTTTATGAAAATATTACTGCATTTAACCAACCAATATTTGTTAGCCTATTCGAACCTGAATACCCTGATTGTGCTAGTATAGAAAGTTTCAATTTGATAACTATTGATCCTCCATCACTTATTGTTCCTACTCCACTTGAGGAGTGTGATGATGATTACGACGGTATTGTCTCTTTCTTTGATCTATCTCAAAAAACAGAGGAAATTCTAAATGGACAAACCGGAATATCTGTCTCCTATTACGAGACTCTAGAAAATGCAGAAAGTGGTGAAAATCCTATTGAAGGTCTATACACTAATATTGAAGTGGATACGCAAACTCTATATGTAAGGCTTGTTGATGATCTAAATAATTGTATTTCTTCAACTTCATTAGATTTAATTGTTAATCCTTTACCAGAAATTATAACTCCTACTCCACTTGAGGAATGTGACGATGATTACGATGGTATTGTTTCCTTCTTTGATCTATCTCAAAAAACCGAGGAAATACTAAATGGACAAACCGGAATATCTGTCTCCTATTATGAGACTCTAGAAAATGCAGAAAGTAGTGAAAATCCTATTGAAGATCTATACACTAATATTGAAGTAGATACGCAAACACTATATGTAAGACTAGAAGTAGATGAAACTGGATGTTATGCAACCACTACACAAGAACTAATTGTTCATCCACTGGCTGTAATTGAAGTTACGGATTATGAATTATGCGATTATACGAATCCTGGAGATTTAATAGAAGTATTTGATATTACAACTAAATCTGATGAAATTATCAATGAACAAGACGTAGTACTAACTTACTTCACTTCATTATTAGATTCTCAAAATAATACAAATCCAATAAGTAATGAAGAATTAGTTGCCTATTCTAATACGGAACCAACAGAAACAATATATGTTACCTTAGAACAAAATGCTACGGGATGTATCACTTATGGATCCTTTGATATTATTGTCAATCCACTACCTAATGTTATTGAAAATACTGATTTGGTACAATGTGATATTGATGATGTACAAGACGGAATATCTATTTATAATTTGGAAGAAGCTGCAGAGAATATTGTTATAGGAGATGATCCTAATAACTATGTACTTACCTTCCATTTATCTCAAGAAGACTTAGATGCTGGAATTAATGCCATTGAAGAGCCAACAGCATATGTAAATGAAACACCACTGCAAAATATATACTGCAGAGTAGAAAATATAAATACCGGATGTTATACAACTTCATACTTCTATTTAGAAACAGTATTTAACCCAATCCCAGGTGATGCTGGATTAATAGTTTGTGATGATAGTGAAATGAATGGAACAGATGCTGATTACAATGGCCTTGGACTCTTTACATTAAGCGATGCAGATGAATATGTATTATCACTAATTGTAGCAAATCCAAATAATGATATAACAGATGCGAGTCAGTTAAATGTAAGTTATTATTTCGATGAAAATGATGCACTCTTAGAGCTCAATCAATTACCAAATGAATATATCAGTGAAGTGCCAAATCAACAAGTCATTTATCTAAGAGTGGAAAGAGGTAATGACTGCTTTGGAATAAATAGTATGACTCTTGAAGTATTACCAGTACCGCAAATTATAACTCCTACTCCACTTAAAGAGTGTGATGATGATTATGATGGTATTGTCTCTTTCTTTGATCTATCTCAAAAAACAGAGGAAATTCTAAATGGACAAACCGG
>NTKO01000020.1 GCA_002457735.1 Bacteroidetes bacterium MED-G13
CACTGATGATTCATCTGATGCTCCCCAAGATTCAGTATCTAGAGTATCTCCACTAGAACTCGTAAAATTATACGGGTTGTAATAATGAAAAGTTCCTATTAGACGGTTAGGATTACTATCAAAAAGGGTAGGGTCAAGATTCGCAATCGCTTCATAAGATGTTTCAGGACCACCTCCTGTAACAATAATATTTCTATTTGGGTTATTTCCTCCAACTCTTATAATCGCTAAGAGATCGGAAGTAAGTGTATCCATATCTGCCTTGGTCATGTAAAAATAAGGCTCGTTAATAATTTCAAACACTAAATTATAGTCTTTATCTTTAAAAGTGTCTGCCAATTTAGTCCAGATAGCTCTAAATTTTGCATTATCTGCTGCTCTTCTTGCCGAAGTTGGATCTGTATAAGCACTCTCAGTAGATTCAAAAGTTTTTACAAAATCAGATTTTAAATGTGATCCATGAAAATCAAGGATGGTTACAAGCCCTTGATTTAACGACCAATCAATTACTTGTTCTACTCTTGTTAAATAGGTGGCATCTATTGTGAAAGTTTCTCCAGTATATTGGGCAGACGTGCCAGAACTGACTGAGTAACTAGCAGTACTTGTACCATTAATATTACCTGAAGTACGAGTGCCAAAAAAGTCGACTGGTATTCTAACATTTTTAAAACCTGCATTTTTTACATCAATAAAATATTGTTCTGTTACTGCCACAGCCCAATCTCCTTCGGCGGGAGCACTAAGAACGTTCCCAAGGTTTATTCCTCTCCCCATATCTGCAACCATTTCTGCGCCTGTTTTTTGAGCAAATAACAGAATGGGTACCAGATGCGCTACTAAAAAAAGAAAGGTAATTTTTTTCATAAGTATTTAAAAATTAATTAAACAAATATACAACTTAACATTTTTCTCGATATAATGGGGGTTTAATATTTTTACAGGGAAAATTTTATAAGAGAGTTGCTTCTAATAAAATTTCACAATTTAAAACGCCAGAAATTGGACAATTATTTTTGGCTTCATGCGCTAATTCTATAAATTTTTCTCTGCTAATATTAGCAACATCACCTTTTAAACTTAAATTCACTGAAATTATTTTTCCGTCCTCAAAAATTAATTCTGCATCAGTATTTAATTTGTTTGGGTTAAAATTTGATTCGTTCAATACAAAACTTAATTTCATATTAAAACATCCTGCTAGAGCAGCAGCAATTAGCTCCTCGGGATTAGTACCAAGTTTTCCGTCATCATTTTTAAATCTTGTTTTGAAACTATATGGCATTTTATTAAACGCACCACTTTCTGCTGTTAGAAATCCTATCCCATCAGCTCCATCTCCCTCCCATATTGCATTTATTTTTCTTAACATATTAACTTTATTTAATTTTCAAGATATTAAGTAATTTGTGATATATCAAGTAAATTCCAATACATTATTATTTAGACTTTATTGTTTGATTTTAAACAAATCAATTTTAAATGTTTTATATTTATCCTAAGACTAACCATCTAATTTTTATTTTGAGATTTCTATTCTTTGTTTTCACATTTGTGATCTGTAATAACAATTCACAAGATTGTGATATTTGTTATGATCATAAAGATCAAATCACACTATACGCTGATTCTGATATGAAAAGCGTCATCTATCAGTTTAATCTATTCTTACCATTTGAAAAGATTTTAAAAAAATGTAATATTAACGAATTTAATATAACATACTATGAGTCAGAAATTGACGCTAAATTAGATATTAATCATTTAAAAAAGCCTCAAACTTATTATACCTCAATTTCAAAAAAAATATTTGTTAGGTTGGATAATATAGACTCAGGAATTATAAAGATAATAGATCTTAGTCTGGAGGTCCAATAATATATTAAAAAGAATCATATTTGCTATTCCAGATACTTTCACTGAAGTTTTTTCTTGTTAAGAAAAATGTGTAGAAAAATATAAAAATAAATCCCTTAACGAGAAAAAGGAATAAAATAAATACCTCAGACATTGTTAGTGTTGGGAATATTAACTTCCCAATAAGAGCAAATACAACACTAACAAGGATTGAGAATATAGTAAGGTTATCAATGTTTTTAAATGGTAGTACTAACAGCCTTCTAATTGAATTAAATTCTTTTCCCCACTTATGTATTAGATAATAGTATCCGTTTCCGATAGGAGCAAAAAGAATTGGGTCATCAGGACTTTTAATTTTGAAAAGTTTAGAGGGAGCCATAATCATAAAATTTTTAAGTTTTGTATTATGCTTGTTTTCCAGATCTCTAATTATTTTAGTAATATTTTGAGGGTATTCTCCTTTAAATAGTTCTGAGTCTAAAAATCTTAATCTATATTTTACACATATATTCTTTATAATAGAAGAATGAAAAATATTATTAGAATCCATTTTATCAAAATCAAGACTATTCACACTTCCGTCATTTTTTTTATTGATATTTTTTAATGTAAGATCGTTTTCATGCCATATTTTTTTAAGAGATTCCATGAGTTGTTTGGAATCGACTTTCTTGTCTCTTTCAATTTTAAGCTCACTAAAAAGATTAACATTATTCATTGTATGGATTTAAACAAACAAAAATATCAAATTTTATACCAAAAAATAATTCATTTATATGAAAACCAAGAGTGTTTTCCAAATTGGTTTTTTTCAATTTTTTTTCCAGTTTTCAAATACCAATCAATTCCCCGAATGACATTTTTTAAATATTCAGTCAGTTTAGGTATTATTAATAGATGGTAGGGGAGAAATGAAACGAATTTTGGGTAATTTCTCAAAAAATAGGGATACACAGTAATTTTTAAGTAATTATCATTTCCTCTTTTAAAAATATTCCATACTACATAAGACCTATCTTTATTTTTTTCACCAATTAATAAGCTATATCCTTTTTCTTTATCCCAAGTCAAAAACTCTCTAATGTATTTTAAGCCACTGTGATAAATCAATATATCCTTTGATCCAATACCTGGCCAGTTTATTGTTTCATTTGATTTACAAAAAGGATGTACTAATTCAAGATTTTTTGGCATGGTAATTATTTCCCAAATAGATGCTATGGAACTATCAATTTTCATTTCATATTGAGCTTTCCATATTTTTTTAAAATTTTTTAAGTCTTTCATTTGAAAATGGTAAATTTAAAAATCAAAATTAATTAAAATGAAATATCATTTTTTGATCCTTCTTTTCTGTTTATTAACAATTTTTTCATGTAAAAATGAAATTCATATTTCCACGTTTGGTAGCTTTAATGCAGTTACAGATTTAGAAAAGTTTTCAAGTGTAATAGATAAATTCTCACTTGAAAATATTGATAATAATAATCTCCGTGGTGAAATAATAAACGTTTGTCCAAAAAAGGGATGTTGGATGAATTTAAAAGTTGATGAGGACACCGTATTCGTAAAATTTAAAGATTATGGTTTCTTTGTTCCAAAAACTGGTGTAGAATCCAAGTTAGTATTTATTTCAGGAAATATTTCAAAGGATACAATTTCTGTAAAGAGATTGAGGCATTATGCAGAAGATGCTGGAAAAAGTTCATATGAAATTGAAAAAATTGTCAAGCCTGAATTTAAATTATCATTTTTGGCAGATGGTGTTGCAATAAAGACCAATTAATTTTTTTCTACATATTCTATTTCAACCATTGCTTCATTTCTTCGGTTGAAAACTTTATAAGGACTGTTGTAAGAAACATAGAAAATATCACCAATCATTTTAATATCCATCTCACTTAATTTTTCAGAAAGTCTTTCAGAATGATCTTTAAATTTGGATGAATTTGAATATCCACCATATCTAACACAAGCAAAATATTTTGCTTGAGTTTCATATATCGAAATGCTTGTATCATTAGGAGTTGAAATATTATCCATATTAAATTTACTGGGCATAACAAATTCCATTTTATTTTTTTCATCTTCACTTTTCATATAAACAGGAGTTGTCATTTCAATCTTTTCATTTTCAGAATTATTTCCGCTTATAAATTGAAATAGTTTATAAAAGTTATTGTTTGAATTTTGATCTGACGTAACGCTAGCTTTAATCGAGGGTTCATAGTATCTGATTTCAAAATCATCATCATTAATTATGACAGAATATTTTTGTGTTTCATAGTTGAATAGATTCATCATAATAACAAAAGGTATAATTAATTTGATCATTCTATTCTTTTATAATTTTAATAACTTTTGATTTTCTATTGTCATCAATTTTAACAAAATAAATTCCACTTTTTAAGTTGCTAAAATCAATTTTCTTTTCATTTGTTTCCATAATTAATTTTCCAGAAATATCAAATACAGAAGTAGTGAAAGGCTTTGAGTAAGAGATATTTAGTATATCTACAACAGGGTTTGGATAAAAAGTTATTGATTCACTGATATCTAAGCTTTCAATTGACAATTCAACCGGGTCCCAAACAAATATTCCACCTTGTGTTTCGCTGTAATTAAATCCACCTGACCATCCAGTATTTTCATCTATGAATTGTACTGCTGTATGCTGCGTACCAGCATCAATTCCAGTCCAGTTATAACCTCCATCAAAACTGACTGATGATCCAGTTCCAGCAGAAGAGGCTCCCGTAGTGAATATTGTATTAGAATTAGGAGCATAGCTTAAATCACTAGTATAAATAGGTCCTTGGGTGTCTATTTGTTCCCAACTTTCTCCCCCATTAAAACTTCTATACACAGCTCCAGAAAGATCAATATATATACCATCATTTTCATTTGCAAAAGATAGTCTTATCCCAGCAAAATCTGTGACATTTGTATTATAAACCACCCAGTTAAAACCTTTATCTGTAGAGTGGTATATTCTGCCTCTGTTTGTTGTATACCATACATTATCTTCAAATACTTCAATTTGTCTCACATAACCATACTCACCATCTAACGGATTGGGGATATTATCTCCATCAACTTCAGTCCAGTTTTCACCTCCATCAACAGTGGTGTATAATTCATATTCTCCATTAACAGGATCTCCTTGTGCAAAACCTATATTTTCATCCCAAAAATATACCACATTTGGAAAGGCACCTGGTGCGCTATAGCTAGCTGTATTTTGTCTATTCCATGTAGTTCCACCATCAGTTGTTTTGAAAATGCCACCATAACTAAGGTTATTAAATGGATAGGCAACAACCCACGCTGTATTATAACTTATTGCATGGATCATGGAAATACCTAGCTCACTGTTACCCACATCAATGAACCCAGGGGACCAATTTTGACCATTATCATTGGTTCTTGAAAATTCTTGAATATTATCACCATTTCCACTTCCGTCATATGCAGTAATCCATACGATATTTTCATCTACAATCGAGATGTTTTTAATTCCCCTTGACTGGGTAGTAAAACCAGTATTTTGAACTGTCCAACCTCCAATAGGAGTTTCATTAACTTTTATATAATTTTCTCTAGTCAGAGTCCTTATATTAGGTCCACTTAAGACTGTCAAGGTAACATCAAAAATCCCAACATCACTATATATTACTTCACCAGGATTAAAATCGTTGGATGTAGAGGGAGAGCCTCCTTCAAATTCCCATAAAAATGTCGAATTACTTGCAGCAAGTGAGAAGTTATTGAAAGTGACTCCATCTCCCTGATAAATGTTAGTTGGGGATGCAGCTAAAAAGGCAGCTATAACATCATCCTCGGGTTGAACGCAAAGCATTGCTGCGTAAGCATTAATTCTAGGACCAAGTACTGCTCCTGCACTCACACCAGTTGATTGCAAACAACTTAAAATCTCATCAGAAGATAGAGATGGATTAATACTTAGCATTAATCCAGCCAATCCAGCAGCCACAGGGCAAGCCATGGATGTTCCACTTTTAAAACCATAGGCATCATCACCTGAGGAGGCAACAGTACTTACTAGTCCATTGTATGAAAAGCCTCCAGGGGCAGAAATATCAACATATGGATCTGGATCACTGGGATCGTTATAATTTGAAAAACTAGATTTTATTCCACTAGCATCTACAGAGCCAACCCCAATTACATTATCATAAGCAGCGGGATACATTCGATCAGTGGAATTATCATTTCCAGCTGCTCCTAAGAACACTACGTTTGAATATCCGTTAAAAATAGCTTGAACAGAATTAGAAAATGAATAACTTCCTAGAGACATATTTACAATATTTGCACCATTTTCGCATGCCCAAATGACGCCGTTATAAGTTGCTTGAATTACTTCACCATCTTCTGTACTGTCATAAGAAGCTTTCACTGCAATTATCTCAGCATTCCCACCTAATGAAGCAATTCCAATTCCATTATTAGTTAATGCTGCAGCCAAGCCAGCTGCATGGGTACCGTGCGACCAACCACTACTTTGATCAAAATTTAGAGGAGGAGATGGGTCTAAATCATTATCTGCAACGTCATATGCCTTTACAACATTCAAATCCGAATGGCTGATATCTACAGCGTTATCTATAATTGCAATTTTAATATTTTCGTTTCCTAGACTAATATCCCATGCTCCTTCTGAATTTATTAAGTCATGATACCAGTTTAAATTATTGGATCCACTTCCATTGTAGTAATAATCATTAGGCTGAAAATCAATCCTATATATTGGTTCTCTTTCAGCAAATTCTACGTAATCTAATGCATTTAGTTTTTCAATTAAGAAATCTATTTCATTCTCTTCATTAATTTTAATTCTGTATATTTTTTTGAGCTCGTCAATTGAAGAAAAGTAACTAGGACGTTCAAAACTAGTAATTGAATTATCTCTGAAAATTTCACTTAACATTGGATAATCTTCTACATCTTCTTTTATGCCAATACCATCTAAAATTTTGTTAGAAGTATCTTTGGCTTCTACAAAGTTGTTAAACTTGAACATGATAGTTCCGTCAAGAAAGTTGGGGTTTGAATTTTGTCCAAATGTTATGGATGTAATTAACAGTAAAAGTAAAATTTTTCTCATTTTTTAAGTCTTATTATGATTGCGCCACCTCTTCCAATATTTCCATACTTATTGACAGAAGCAAGAGATTTAAGTATAGTAATTGATCTTATTTTTTGAGGGTCTATGAACATCGGTGGTTCCGTGTAAATAATACCATCAACATCAAAAATAGCATAGGCCTGATTATTAATAGATAAACTTCCACCTCTAATCAACACCTTTGTATTTCCAAAACCGGTGTTATTCCCAATTATTTTTACTCCTGGAAATTTTCCTACTATAACATCAATAATTGTTTTGTGAGATGGAGATATATAATTATAACCAGTATTTACAGGGCCTATATTTTTTGTTTTATAGCTTGAACAGCTAAATATAAATAACATTAGAAAAATAAATCTCAACACATTCATAATGGTTTCAAAATATGTGCCATTCTTCTTTTAATCAAAGCATATAATACCATTATACCAAATTAAAAATACATTATATTTGTCAATAAATGAGATTACTATTTTTAATATTCTTTGTATTATCTCAAAATCTTATATCTCAATCAGGTTTTGGTTCTTCATCATCACCAACTTATACAAATATAGAACCATCAATTCCATTAGGCTATTATTCTCAAGCTGAAGGAAAATCTGGCATTGATTTGAAAGAATCAATACATCAAATTATTGCGAATCATAATGTATTTCCTTATACATCATCTAACACTGATACTTGGGATATTTTGCAGTTATCTGATCAGGATCCTTTAAATAATAATAATATTATATTGGTTTATACTGAAAGATCTCAAGATAAACTATATCGTGATGGAAGTGGGAATTATTCAGCTTTTGAGAATGGTAATGGGACTCAAAATAATGCATGGAATAGGGAACATATTTGGCCTAAATCTCATGGTTTTCCTGATCAAGATGATATTGCTTACACCGATGTTCACAATTTAAAACCCGCTGACCGATCTGTTAACTCTAGCCGAGGAACAAAGGATTATGATTATGGTGGTCAACAACATGCAGAAGCTTTAAATTGTTTATTTGATACTGATAGCTGGGAGGCACCAAGTAGTGTCAAAGGAGATATTGCAAGAATTATTTTTTATATGGTAGTTAGATATGATCCAGGATATGATCACTTGAATAATATTTTTGATTTAGAGTTAGTAGATTACACTACACCTGGAAATACTAATCCTATTTTTGGAAAACTTTCTTCACTAATCGAGTGGCATAACAATGATCCAGTAGATGATTTTGAAAAAAACAGAAATGAAGTTATTTTTGGTTTTCAAGGAAATAGAAATCCCTTTGTTGATCACCCAAGTCTAGTTTCCTTTATTTGGGGGGAGAATATTAATCAACAGTGGTCTCAAAGTTTAAATATTTTTTCGATTGTAAATTCAAATTTTACAATTTATCCCAACCCTTCAAAAGGTACAGTTCAATTTAACAAAGAATTAAATTCTGCTAAAGTATCAATATATTCAATTAAAGGAAATCTATTGATGAGTGATGTTCATATTTTAAATAACTCTTTACAAATAGATCTTCCACCTTCATCTTATTTTTTAAAATTATATTCTGATCAAGGGATTTTTGTTAAGAAAATTATCATTCAGTGATGAGTTTATTTTATATTTTTTTAGGATTTTTTTTATTAGTTATTGGAGGTGAGTTTATTATAAGAGCATCTGTTTCCATCTCATTAAAATTTAAATTACCAAAATTTATTATTGGCATGACTGTTATGGCATTTGCAACTTCACTTCCAGAACTGATTGTTAGTATTAGTGCTGCTTATAAAGGGTCCCCATCCATTGCATTAAATAATATAATTGGTTCAAATATTGCAAACATTGGGCTTGTTTTATCTGTGATTTCAATATCAACTTTAATTGTAATAGAAAAGAGTTTTTATAAAAAAGACTGGCCTATCATGTTCATATTTACAATAATGTTGTTTGTTTTTACCTTAGACTTAATAATCAGTCAATTAGATGGTTTGGTAATGTTTTTTTGTTTATTGGTTTTTATATATTATTTCATTTCTAAAAAGCAGCACAAAAACTTAGATAATGAGGTTAATGAAAAATTAGTGAAAAGTTCAGGTTTCAAAATAATTTTATGGCTATTTATTTCAGCCCTTTCATTATTTTACGGAGCTGAGTTTCTGGTTGATGGGGCAGTTGATTTTGCAAAAAAAATGAATGTCAGTGAAGCAGTAATTTCTGTTTCTATTGTAGCAATTGGTACAAGTATTCCAGAGTTAGCAGCCTCGCTGATAGCAATAATAAAAAAAGAAAAGGGCTTGTCGGTTGGAAATATAATTGGATCGAATATTTTTAATATTGGATTGGTATTAGGAATTACTTCTCTATTAAAACCAATTCAAGTTGATTCTGAAATTTTGTATAGAGATATACCGTGGGTAATCGCTTTTTCAGTTTTAATTTTAATTTTGGCTCTTTTACCAAAAAAGAATAGTATTGGAAAAGCAAAAGGATTTTTGATGTTACTAGCTTATATATATTTTATCTTATATACTTTTTCATAAAAAAAGGAGATTAATTATTAATCTCCTTTTTTTTTCTAAAAATCTTATGACTAAGCAGATTTAACTGTCTTAATTATTCTAGCAGCAATCTTGTAGGGGTCTCCATTAGATGCAGGTCTTCTATCCTCTAACCAACCTTTGTATCCATTTTCAACAGTCATAATTGGAATTCTAATAGATGCTCCTCTATCGGAAACGCCATAGCTAAACTCATGAATTGATTGTGTTTCATGATCTCCAGTTAATCTTTGATCGTTGAAGGCACCATAAACGTCAATATGTTCTTTTACAACAGGCCTAAATGCTTCACATATTTTCTCATATGTTTCCTTCGAACCACATGTCCTCAGTGTTGTATTTGAAAAGTTAGCATGCATTCCAGATCCATTCCAATCAGTAGCGCCAAGAGGTTTGGGGTGGTACTCAATTGCTAATCCATACTCTTCAGCAAGTCTTTCTAAAAAGTATCTTGATACCCACATTTCATCCCCAGCTTTAGCAGCACCTTTGGCAAAAATTTGATACTCCCATTGACCAGCAGCTACTTCAGCATTTGTTCCTTCGATATTAATTCCCGCATCAATGCAAATATCTAAGTGTCTGTCCATTACTTCTCTTCCAAAAGCATTCTTTCCACCGACAGAACAATAGAATTGTCCTTGTGGGGTTTGATCTTTTGGAAATCCAAGAGGTAAATTATTATCTGGATTCCAGAGAAAATATTCTTGTTCAAAACCAAACCAAAAGTCGTCATCATCGTCATCAATGGTAGCTCTACCGTTCGATTCGTGAGGAGAACCGTCAGGATTTAGAACCTCATTCATAACTATGTAACCATTTTTTCTGACTGGGTCTGGATATATAGCAACAGGCTTTAATAAGCAATCTGAAGATCCACCTTCTGCTTGTCTGGTAGAGCTACCATCAAATGCCCAAACTGGACAATCTTCTAATTTTCCACTAAAGTCTGATACAACTTTTGTTTTTCCTCTCAGGCTTGCAGTTGGCTTGTATCCATCCAACCAAATATATTCTAATTTAGATTTACTCATTTTGTTAGTGTTAAAAGTTATATTAAAGCTTCTAAATATATATATAAATTTAATATTTGATGCTAATCATACACTAGTATTCATTACTTTTTATGAACATTGTAATAAAAATAGTTTATTGATATAGATAATGCATTTTTTTTTCTTTTTTTTCTTATTTTGTTAATAAAGTTGATGTTCAAAAGATTTAAAAAATCTTATTTCATTAAAAAAGTAATTATTTAGTTTACTTTAATATTTTTGTATTCAACAATTTAGAATGATTAAAGAAAACCTTTCAAACAAATACTCACAAAGAGGTGTTTCTGCTTCTAAATCAGATGTTCACCAAGCTATAAAAAATCTTGATAAAGGCTTGTTTCCAAAAGCTTTTTGTAAAATAATTCCAGATTATATTTCAGGATCTGAAGAACATTGCATTGTAATGCATGCCGACGGAGCTGGTACTAAAAGTTCTCTTGCTTATATGTATTGGAAAGAAACTGGAGACCTTTCCGTTTGGAGAGGTATTGCGCAAGATTCTTTAGTTATGAATCTAGACGATTTAATTTGTGTTGGTGCTGTAGACAATTTTATTATTTCATCAACGATTGGAAGAAATAAAAATTTAGTAGATGGTAAAGTTATTTCATCAATAATTAACGGAACAAAAGAATTTGTAGAAAAGTTAAAAAATGAGAATATTAATATTCATCTCTCGGGGGGGGAAACCGCCGATGTTGGAGATCTAGTGAGAACTGTGATTGTTGATAGTACAATCATTTCTAGAATGAAAAGAAAGGATGTTATCGATAACAATAATATCAAAGCTGGAAATGTAATAGTTGGATTATCATCCTTTGGTCAAGCAAATTATGAAACCAACTACAATAGTGGTATTGGAAGTAACGGTTTAACTTCAGCGAGGCATGACATATTTTCTAAATATTTGGCATCAAAATATCCTGAAAGTTATGATTCCAATATCCCTGATGATTTAATTTACAGTGGATCCTATTTGTTAACAGATAGTATTGATAACCATGAACAAGATGCAGGAAAATTTATATTATCTCCAACAAGAACTTATGCTCCCATAATTAAAAAAATAATAAACGATATTGGAGTGCAAAATATTAATGGTATGGTTCATTGCAGTGGGGGTGCACAAACTAAAATTTTACATTTTATTAATGAAAATTTACATATTGTGAAGGATAATATGTTTCCGGTTCCAAGTTTATTTAAGCTTATTCAAGAGGAATCAAAGACAGATTGGAAAGAAATGTATCAAGTGTTTAATTGCGGACACAGATTGGAACTATGTATTGATAAAAGTTATGCAAATGAAATAATAAATATTTCAAAATCTTTTTCCGTTGATGCAAAGATTATTGGTAAAGTAGAGGAGTCAGCTTCAAAAAAACTTACGATTAATTCAGAATTTGGACATTTTGTATATTAGTTTTTAGATCAATAAAACAAATAATAAAAATAGAAATACTTAAAATTGTTAGATAAATTAAAATTAATTGAGCAAAGGTTTGCAGAACTTGGGAAATTACTTATTCTCCCTGAAACAATATCTGACCAAGCAAAATATATAAAGTTTTCAAAAGAATATAAGGACCTCCAAAAAATAATTGAGATGGGAAACATCTATAAAAATTTATTATCGAATAAAATGGAGGCGTTGGAAATTATTTCAGATGAAAAAGATTCTGAAATGATTGAAATGGCAAAACTTGAATTAGAAGAAGTTGAAATTAAAATTCCAAAAATTGAAGAAGATTTAAAGTTTTTATTAATTCCTAAAGATCCTGATGATTCTAAAAATGTTGTTGTAGAAATTAGAGCTGGAACTGGTGGTGACGAAGCCAGTATTTTTGCAGGTGATTTGTTTAGAATGTATTCAAAGTATTCCGAATCAAAAAATTGGTCAGTTAATCTTGTTGATTCTAATGAAGGGACTTCAGGTGGTTTTAAGGAAATTATCTTTGAGATTAACGGCGAAGATGTTTATGCAAGTATGAAGTTTGAAGCTGGAGTCCATAGGGTGCAAAGAGTACCACAAACTGAAACTCAAGGAAGAGTACATACCAGTGCTGCTACAGTGATTGTTCTTCCTGAGGCGGAGGAGTTTGATGTTGAAATTGATATGCAAGATGTAAGAATTGAAAGAACTACCTCAACTGGTCCTGGTGGTCAATCCGTAAATACTACATATTCGGCGATCAAATTACACCATGAACCAACAGGCATAATTGTAAGTTGTCAAGATCAAAAATCTCAGCATAAAAATTTAGATAAAGCACTAAAAGTATTAAGAACAAGGTTGTATGAGTTAGAGGTAGAAAAAAGAAGAAAAGCTGATTCAGCAAAAAGAAAAAGTATGGTATCATCAGGCGACAGAAGTGCAAAAATTCGAACTTATAATTATCCACAGGGAAGAGTTACCGAGCATAGAATCAGCTTGACACTTTATGATTTATCAAAAATCATCAATGGTGATATTCAAAAAATTATTGATGAATTGATGCTTGCAGAAAATTCTGAAATATTAAATTCACAAGATTGATAATGAAAAAGAAAGAAATTGAATATCAAATAAGAAAAAAGAAATCTTTTTTATCAATTGGACTGGATTCAGATATTAATAAAATCCCTGATTTTTTAAAAAATAATGAGGATCCATTATTTGAATTCAACAAAGCTATTATTGATTCAACCAATAAATTTTGTGTTTCATATAAAATTAATTCAGCTTTTTATGAGTGTCTGGGTAGTAGAGGTTGGAAGTCAATGGAAAAAACCATTAATTACCTCAATAAAAATTATCCTGAGATTTTCACGATTGCCGATGCAAAAAGGGGTGATATTGGTAATACCAGTAAAATGTATGCTGATGCATTTTTAAAAAATATGAATTTTGACAGTATCACTGTTAATCCTTACATGGGTTCAGATTCAGTTAAGCCTTTTTTAGAAGTTGATAACAAGTTTATCATTCTATTGGCTCTTACTTCAAATAAAAGCTCAAAAGAAATACAATTAAAGAAGATTTCAGAATCTACAAATGAAAATTTTGTTTTTTCTGAGATAATTAACTTATCAAAAAACTGGGGTGATGACAGCAATACGATGTATGTGGTTGGTGGTACAAAACCTGAATTTTTTAAAAGAATCAGAAAGCAAATACCCAAGCATTTTTTATTAATTCCAGGACTTGGAGCACAGGGAGGTGATTTAAATAAGATATGTGAAAACGCAATGAATGATGAAATTGGAATTATCGTTAATTCATCAAGGTCTATAATATATGCATCATCTGGAAATCAATTTGACAAAGCAGCTGCTGAAGCTGCTGAAAAAGTTCAAAATCTGATGCAGCAAATATTAAAATGATTTTTAGAGCTATTTTAATTTTATTGGTTTTTATGTTTAGTTCATGTGACAAAAAAAGAATACACAATACTAACTTAAATGAATTTCAAAAACAATTAAATGCAAGTTTCAAAGATGCAACTAAGACACCTTTTAATAACTCAGATTTAAAAAGGTTCAGTGGATTAGATTTCTTTCAAATTGATTCCAATTATATTGTAAAGGCTGAAATAATACCTATTATTAATTCAGAAAAAATTAAATTAAGCACATCAACTGGAAGTAAGCTTAATGTTATTAAATACGCTGAATTAATTTTTATCATTAATAAACAAGAATATAAATTATTTGCCTTCAAGTATATTGACTCAAATGATTACCCACCTAACCATTTATTTGTCCCTTTTTTGGATAACACTAATGGTGATGAAACTTATGGTGGTGGTAGATATCTTGACCTTTTTGAAGACTCTACAGGCAAAATAATTATTGATTTCAACAATTCTTATAATCCTCTTTGTGCATACAATGAATCATATTCATGCCCTATAGTTCCCAAAGAGAATTTTTTAGAAATTAGTATTAAGGCGGGAGTAAAGTATTAGAGGTTTTATTTAACTATTAAATATCCAAGGTATGCTGCGGCAATTCCGAAAATAACAGAACTCACTACATATAAGAAAAATACTGAAAAATTTCCACTTTTAATCAAATCCAAATTTTCATTTGCAAACGCTGAAAATGTTGTGAATCCCCCACAAAATCCAGTTGAAAATAACAATAAATAGTTTTGATTAAAATTATTTTCCTTTTGTAAAAACCCCATTACTATTCCGATGATAATACAACCCATAACATTTACTGAAAAAGTTCCCAAATAATGAAACGATTTAAAATTGTTATTAAGAATATTTGAGATTAAAAATCTACAGCTACTTCCTATACCACCCCCAAGAAAAACTAAAAGAAAGCTTTTCATATTAAATTAATTTACCTTACTAATTTACATCTATATACTTAAAAGATTATTTATTTTGAAAAAATATTTACTTTAGTTTAGTTTAAAAAATTAATCATGAACTATATAACAAGACTCGGTTTACTTTTTTTTATTTTATTTTTTTCAAACTGTACACAAATTTCTGAGAGCTATTATACTGCTGAAAATGAAGATTCGTTTGAGTATAAAGTTGATCAATTTGCTGACTTGGCAATTTTGAGATATCAAGTCCCAGGGTGGAATGAACTGACATTTAAAGAAAAACAGTTAGTTTATTATTTAACTCAAGCTGGACTTTCCGGAAGAGATATCTTTTGGGATCAAAAATACAGACATAATTTAACGATCAGAAAAGCATTAGAAAATATATATGTGCAATTTAAAGGGGATAAAAGTTCAGAAGATTGGAATGCATTTGAAATTTATTTGAAAAGAATATGGTTTAGTAATGGTATTCACCATCATTATTCAAATTATAAAATCATCCCAGATTTTTCAAAAGAATTTTTAATTGATTTATTAGATCAGACAAGTACATCATTGGATAAGGATGCTTTAGAAGTAATTTTTAATGACAAGGACATAAAAATGGTTGATAAAACGAAGGGTGTTGACAATGTTTTAAACTCTTCAGTTAATTTTTATGCACCTGAAATAACTTTTGAAGAAGTCACTCAATTTTATAATGCTAAGATTCAGCCTGATGCAACTAAACCCTTATCATTTGGGTTAAATTCCAAATTGGTTAAGGAAAATGGTAAAATTATGGAACTAGTTTATAAATCCGATGGTCTTTACGGAAATGCAATAAAAGAAATTATTAAATGGCTAGAAATGGCTGTAAATGTTGCTGAAAATGAACCTCAAGCTGAGGCATTGAAAATCTTAATTAATTTTTATAAAACAGGTGATTTAAAAATTTGGGATGATTACTGCGTAGCATGGACAAAAGCTACTGAAGGGAATATTGATTATATCAATGGGTTTATTGAAGTTTATAATGATCCGATCGGATTAAGAGGCTCCTATGAAACAATTGTTCAAATAAATGATTTTGATATGTCAAGAAAAATGTCTGTACTCTCACAAAATGTTCAATGGTTTGAAAATAACTCATCAATTATGGATGAACATAAAAAAGAAAATGTTAAAGGAGTTAGTTATAAGACTGTAAACGTTGCGGGTGAGGCAGGTGATGCTTCACCAAGTACTCCAATCGGTGTTAATCTCCCAAATGCAAATTGGATCAGGGCTAATGTTGGCAGCAAATCTGTTTCACTTGGAAATATTAAAAAAGCATATAATAATTCTGGCAGTTCCGGTAGACTAAAAGAGTTTGTTCATGACTCTGATGAATATGATTTGGAAGTTAAATATGGTGCTCTTGCAGATGATTTACACACAGCACTACATGAAGTTATTGGGCATGCATCAGGCCAGCTGATGCCCGGCGTTGGAACACCTAGTGAAACATTAAAAACATACAGATCCACCATTGAAGAGGGTAGAGCAGATTTATTAGCACTTTACTATATATATCATCCAAAAATTCAAGAATTAGGACTGGTTGATGATTGGCAGGCAGTTGGTAAAGCTTCTTATGACGGATATATTAGAAATGGAATGATGACACAACTAATAAGACTCAACCTTGGTGATAATGTTGAACAGGCACATATGAGAAATAGAAAATGGGTTAGCGAGTGGGCATTTGAAATGGGAAAAAAAGATAACATCATAGATAAAATAACTAAAAACGGAAAAACATATTTTAATATCAATAACTATACAAGGCTTAGAGACTTATTTGGTAAACTTCTTCGTGAAACACAAAGAATTAAATCAGAGGGAGATTATGTTGCTGCAGAAAAGCTTGTTGAGGGCTATGGTGTCAAGGTTGATCAGGACATTCATGCTGAAATCTTAAAAAGAAACGATAAATTTAAAGCAGCACCATATGCTGGATTTGTGAATCCTGAACTAATTCCTGTTTTTGATGATAAAAATGTTTTAATTGACATTGAGGTTAAATATGTTAAAACATTTGAATATCAAATGCTCAAATACAGCAGAGAATTTGGATTTTTAGATTAAACAAAGATAAATTTAATGGTAACAATAAATCCTATAAAGCAAATAAATGCGAGTAAGACCCAGAGGCTTCCTTTGTAATATTGCTTATGAATTTTATTATCTTTTTTGTATGCAAAAAAAATAATTATTGTAAAGGAAATTGCGAATAAAATTGCAAATATTAATTGACCAGTTGAAAACATATATTACTAAACTAATAAAATTTTAAAAATGAATGATAAAATTAATGCAGTAAAAGAATTTCACAAAGTATTTAATCTAGATTTTCTTGAATCTCCCAAGGCTAACATAGGTCATAAAAAAAATAAATTAAGGTTTGATTTAATGAAAGAGGAAAATGAAGAATATTTAAATGCGGCAAATAATAATGATTTAATTGAAGTAGCTGATGCTCTTGGTGATATGCTATATATATTGTGTGGAACCATAATAGAACATGGTTTTCAATATAAAATTGATGAAATATTTGACGAAATTCAAAATAGTAATATGAGTAAACTTGGTAAAGATGGAAAGCCTATCTATAGAGAAGACGGTAAAGTTTTAAAAGGGCCAAACTATTTTAAGCCAAATATTGAGAAAATTTTAAATAGCTAAATTTTAAAACGCCAATTGTGAATATCTGGCCGGCTGTTAGTTTGTATTCCAACAAGTTCATCTTTTAAAATTTTGGCATACGAGTTATCGATATGACTTAGCTCGAAATATTGATCCTTGTATTGGAATCCTTCTATTTCGCTCACAACAGCCGCCGTACCAGCTCCAAATATTTCTTTTAAATCACCTTTTTTAGCAGAGTCAATTAGTTGATTTGTAGATATTTTTTTTATTATAACATTAATTCCCATGTCATTGGCTATTTGAATAATGCTCTTTCTGGTAACACCATCTAAAATTGTATCAGTAATTGGAGCCGTAACTAAGGAATCATTAATTCTAAAAAAAACATTCATTGTACCAGCTTCCTCTAAATATTTATGTTCATTTGAATCAGTCCATATTATTTGATCAAAGCCTTGTTTTTTAGCAAGCTTAGTCGGGAAAAATTGTCCAGCATAATTTCCAGCTGCTTTTGCATAACCAACTCCACCACTAGCTGCCCTGCTGTATTTATCTGCTATTAAAACTTTAAGTTTTTTAGTGTAATATAAAGTTGCAGGTGCACAAATAATCATGAATTTATAATTACTTGAAGGTGATGCTTGTATTGCATATTGATTAGCTATTACAAAAGGTCTAATATAAAGAGATTTTCCTTCACCTTTTTTTATCCAATCTCTTTCCAAATCCACTAATTTCTTTAATGCATCAAAAAAAATATCTTTAGGGAACTTTGGAATTGCTAATCTTTCAGAGGACTTGTTGATCCTAAAAAAATTCTGATCAGGTCTAAAAAGCCAAACATTATCCTCTTCATCCTTATAGGCTTTCATGCCTTCAAAAACAGCTTGTCCATAATGGAAGACACTTGCAGAGGGTTCTAATTCTATTTTTTCATAAGGTTTAATTACTGGATTAATCCATTCATTATCAATAAAATCACACTCAAACATGTGATCTGTAAAAACAGATCCAAAAGAAAAATTGTCAAAATCAATAGTTTTAATTTTACTTACTTTTCTTTTTATTAGTTTTATAGAAGAATACATAGGGTTATTGTTCTAAACAAAATTAATCAATATTAATTATAATTAGTTAAAATTTTAACAAATGAAAATTTTGATAACTGGCGCGACAGGATTAATTGGAAGTCAAATTATAAAAGATGCATTAGATCAAGGAATTGAAGTGAATTTTTTGACTACTAAACGAATCAGGACTGTAAATGAAGAAAAATTAAAAGGGTATTATTGGAATCCTGAGAATTCACATATTGAAAATTTAGAGTGTTTTAAAAATGTGGATACTTTAATTCATCTAGCAGGATCTAGAATTGATAAAAGATGGACAAAAAGGTACAAAAAGAAAATTTTAGAAAGTAGAATAAAATCATTAGAATTTTTATTCACAGTAATTCAATCCAATAACTTTTCAGTAAATCATTTAATCTCAGCAAGTGCAATTGGTTGTTACCCCTCATCTAAGTCAAAAGAGTTTTATGAAAATGAGCCCATTAAAACTGATAATTTTCTTTCAAAAGTTGTAAATGATTGGGAATTGGCTGCAAATAAATTCAATTCAATAGGAATTCCAGTTTCAATTGTAAGAATTGGATTGGTTGTTTCAGCAAAAGGAGGATTTTTTAGAAAAACCGTTGAATCTATGTTTTACACTAAAATTGCTGTTATTTTCGGAGATGGAAAGCAGTTTCAATCATGGATACACATAGAAGATGTTTCAGCAATATTTTTATTTATTTCAAAAAATAAATTATTCGGAAATTTTAATGCAGTAGCGCCTAATCCGATTACCAACCTTGAAATGGTAAAAACTACCAAAAACCAACTTTATGATGTTTTATCAAATAAAAATTTTGAAACTTTTACGGGTAAATGGTTTAAATATGATTACATTGGGTTTAAGAAAAAACTTCTTATTTATTTTTCCGTAAGAGTCCCCAGGAAAGTTTTTAAATTTATTTTTGGAGAAATGCATTCGATTTTATTCTCTAGTCAGAAAGTATCCTCAAAAAAAATTGAAAATTTGGGTTATAACTTCAAGCATTCCAACTTTGATAACGCAATTGTTAATTTAGATAAGTGACATTTTGGCACAAATCATATAATGGCAGTAATTTTGTAACTGTAAACAAAAATAGTGATGGCTAAGAAAAAAGAAACCAAAAGCAATAAATCGCCTTCGAAAGCTACTGCAAAACAAGCTGAAGTTAATGAAGAAGTTAAAAATGAGCTTAAAACTGAAAAAGAAAAATTTTTAAGGCTTTTTGCAGAATTTGAAAATTTTAAGAGAAGAACTGCCAAAGAAAGATTAGAGTTATTTTCTACTGCAAGCGAAGAAGTGATGGTTGCATTACTTCCTATATTGGATGATTTTGACAGAGCATCAAACGCTATAGAAATCGAAAATGAATTAGTAACAGGGTTTGTTCTAATTAAAAATAAATTATTAGATACCTTGAAATCAAAAGGTTTATCTCAATTTGATGTTAATGTTGGCGACGAATTCAATGCTGATATTCATGAAGCGGTAACCCAAATCGATGCTCCAAGTAAAAAAATGAAGGGTAAAATAATTGATATTATAGAAAAGGGGTATCAACTCGGTGAAAAGATTATCAGATACCCAAAAGTTGTTATAGGAAAATAAACATGAAGGAAGATTATTACAAAGTTTTAGGAGTTTCAAAAAGTGCATCTGCATCTGAGATTAAGAAGGCTTATAGAAAAATGGCTATTAAATATCACCCTGATAAAAATCCTGGTGATAAAGCAGCTGAAGAAAGATTTAAAGAAGCAGCAGAGGCCTATGATGTTTTAAGTAATCCAGAAAAAAAATCAAAATATGATCAGTTTGGTCATCAAGCTTTCCAAAATGGTGGAGCAGGCTTTGGAGGAATGAACATGGATGACATTTTTAGTCAATTTGGTGATATTTTTGGTGGATTTGGTGGATTTGGTGGATTTGGAGGCCAAGGACAAGGCAGAAGAGTTTTAAAAGGAAGCAATTTAAGAGTTAAAGTTAGTTTGACACTTGATGAAATTTGTAATGGTGTGGAGAAAAAAATTAAAGTCAAAAGGAAAGTTTTGGCACCTGGAGTTTCTTTTTCAACTTGTCCAGATTGCGGTGGTTCAGGTCAAGTAACGAGAGTGCAAAATACAATACTTGGGAGGATGCAAACATCTACAACCTGTGCAAGATGCTCTGGAACTGGTCAAATAGTAGATAATAAACCCAATGGAGCCGATTCAAACGGAATGATTTCAAAAGAAGAGACGGTTATGATTCCTATCCCTGCAGGTGTCGTCGATGAAATGCAGCTAAAGGTGAGTGGTAAGGGAAATGAAGCACCAGGAAATGGTATTAACGGAGACTTATTAGTTATAATTAGCGAGTTGCCACACAAAACACTTCAAAGAGAAGGTGACAATCTTCATCATGAGCTTTATGTAAGCATGCCAGATGCAATTTTAGGTTCAACTAAAGAAATAGAAACAGTTTCTGGTAAAGTCAGGATTAAAATTGAATCAGGAATGCAATCTGGAAAAATTCTTAGGCTACGTGGTAAGGGTGTTCCTAATATTAATGGTTATGGTTCTGGAGATTTATTAGTACATGTAAATGTATGGACACCAAAAACTCTTGATAAAAAACAAAGACAGTTTTTTGAATCAATGAAAGAAAATGAACATTTTGATCCTAAGCCAGAAAAATCTGAAAAGTCTTTTTTTGACAGAGTAAAGGATATGTTTTCTTGATTATTTCCTAAATTTTTATTAAAAAACAATTATTTAAAGATTATATTTTTTTTAAGCATTATCTTTAGTGTCCAATCATAAGAAATTTTTCAGATAATGTCAAAAATATTAATTGTTGAGGACGAACAGGCCATTAGACGCGTTTTAAAAAAAATACTTTCAGAAGAAGACAAGTATCACGAAATTATTGAAGCAGAAAATGGAATTGAAGCTTTGAATCTTATTAAAAAAAATCAACTTGATCTTATAATTTCAGATATAAAAATGCCAAAAGTTGATGGTATTGAAGTTTTGGCATATGTTAAGAAAAATAACCCGGATATTCCACTGATAATGATATCTGGTCATGGAGACTTAGATTTAGCCGTTGACTGTATGAAAAAGGGTGCATATGATTACATTTCAAAACCTCCTGACCTCAATCGATTATTGACCACCGTTAGAAATGCTCTAGATCGAAAGAAACTTATTGTAGAAAATAGGCTCTTGAAAAAAAGAATTGTTAGTGATTTTCAAATGATTGGAAGCAGTAAGTCTATAGCTGATATAAAATCTTTAATTGAGAAAGTTTCTGATACAAATGCAAAAATACTAATTAACGGTCCTAATGGCTCCGGTAAGGAACTTGTTGCTAAATCTATTCATAATTTAAGTGACCGTGCTCATTTCCCTTTGATTGAAGTTAATTGTGCAGCGATTCCGAGTGAATTAATTGAAAGTGAGTTATTTGGGCATGTGAAGGGATCATTTACAGGTGCAATAAAAGATAAAGTTGGAAAATTTGAAGCGGCTAATAAAGGAACTATTTTTCTTGATGAAATTGGGGACATGAGTCTTCAGGCACAAGCTAAAGTTTTAAGGGTTCTGCAAGATAATTGCATTCAGAAAGTTGGTGGTTCAAAGGATATAAAAGTAGATGCGAGAGTAATAGCAGCTACCAACAAAGATTTAAAAGAAGAAATTAAAAAAGGAAAGTTCAGAGAGGATTTATTCCATCGTTTGGCAGTTATTATAATTAATGTACCTCCACTAAACAAGAGAAGAAATGATATACCAGAGTTAGTTGACTATTTTTCTAAAAGAATTACTAATTCACAAGGAATTAATGATAAAAAATTTTCAAAAAAAGCTATAGAATTAATGAAGGGTTTTGATTGGTCCGGAAATGTCCGTGAGCTAAGAAACGTAGTTGAAAGACTT